>JALWBK010000027.1 GCA_027037155.1 bacterium
GAAGAATCCTAAGCTTATCAGTGAGGGGGCCAGAGCCTTTGGCAGTCAGTGTATAGTGGTTGCCATTGACGCCAAGAGGAAGGGGAATTCCTGGGAGGTTTACATACACGGTGGAAGGACGCCTACGGGGATAGATGCTGTCTGGTGGGCTAAGAGGGTGCAGGAGTTAGGAGCCGGAGAGATACTGCTTACGAGCATGGACAGAGACGGAACCAAGGAGGGTTACGATATAGAGCTTACTAAGGCCATTTCCGAGGCGGTGGAGATACCGGTGATTGCCTCCGGTGGAGCCGGTAACCTTGAGCATCTGTACGAGGGCATAGTTTACGGCAAGGCCGATGCGGTGCTCGCCGCCTCCATCTTCCACTTCCGGGAATACACGGTGGTTGAGGCAAAGCGTTTTTTGAAGGAAAGAGGTGTTCCGGTCAGGCTTTAACAGGTGGGCGCCCTATCTCTCTGCCGTTTTGTTGTTTCTCTCTTTCGTACCCTTTTCTTTTCACTGGGTTCTTGCCTACGTGGCCCTTGTACCGATCTTCCTTGCTTTTGAAGAGTTAAGGATTAGGGACTTCTGGCTTTCTGGTTTTCTTTTCTGGATGCTCGCCCTTTACTGGATTCCGAGAACGCTCAACAGCTATGGAAAGACGGGCTGGATAGTGGCGTTTCTTGCCTACCTGCTGTTTGCCTTGTACCTCTCCCTTTACTTTGTCCTGTGGGGACTGGTCTTCAGGGTCTTTAGAAATGTTTGGGTGGCAGCTTTTGCCTTCGTCCTTTTGGAGTGGCTGAGACTTCACCTTCTATACGGCTTTCCCCTATTCTTTATCGCCCACACCCAGGCCGATGTGCCGTTTCTCATCCAGACGGCCTCTGTTGGCGGGCAGTGGCTTGTGGGACTCGGTGTGTTGCTTGTTAACGCATCCATTGCCAGGGCAAAGAGGTGGTTGCCGCTTGTTGTAGGTTTGATAATCGTTGCTAACGGTGTCCTCTACTTTGGATACAAGGGCTATCCCCTGCCGGTTAGGGTTGCGCTGGTGCAACCCAATCTTTCCGAAAAGGAGAAGTGGGAGCCTGCTAAAAAGATGGCCAATATAGAGCGCGTTTTAAAGATGGTTGAGAGTGCGTGCAGGGCCGATGTGGATTTGGTTATCACACCTGAGACAGCGGTTCCCGTTTACTGGAAGATAGACAGCGAGACCTTTTACATCCTCAAAAAGCTTGGAGGCTGTTCTGTGCCCGTGGTGCTCGGTGTGGTGGGAGTGAAGTTTGAGGGGGGAGAGCCTAAGTACACCAACAACATGGTGGTTTTGGAGAGGGCTGCGGAGATCGCAACTTACACCAAGCGGATTTTGGTGCCTTTCGGTGAGTTTGTTCCCTTGAGAAAAATTTTGGTGAAGGTATTGCCCTTTATTCAGTTTCCCGCCGATTTCGTCAGGGGAGATAAGCCTCCTCTGGTGAAGCTAAAGGACATGAGCTTTGTCGCCGGTATATGCTACGAGATGGCTTTCCCAAATTACATAGATAGATACGCCAAGAAGGCGGACTTTTTAGTCAACATTACCAACGATATGTGGTTTGGCAAAACCATTGCCCCTTACGTACATTTGTGGGCGGCTATCTTCAGGGCTGTGGAGACGAGAAGGTATCTATACAGATGTGCCAATTCCGGTATATCTGCTGTGGTTGATCCCTGGGGAAGGGTCAAGAAAAACTTGGGGCTTATGCGAAGGGGAATTCTCTTTTACCCGTGAACTTTACTTTAAGAAGATGGCCTTTCTGATGAGAACTGTGGCGTAGCTGCCGGAAGGTAGGAAGAAGCGAACGGTGATGCTTTTTCGCGTCTGGTACAGTACCTCCATGCGTTTTGGATGTACCACCGCTCTTCTTTTTCCCGGATTGAAGGCTTTGAGTTTTGCAACTTCTGCGTCTAAAAAGGGAAGGAGCCCTTCTTCCTCTACGGTTTTCATAAGCTCATCTTTGAAGGGAAACTCTTCTTCAAGGGCCTCTTTTGAGATGTAGGGAAACTCTAAAGATGAAAGTTTTTCAATGAGCGGGGATTTTGGGGTGTAAAAGCAGAGCCTTTCCCTTTTTATGAAAGGAGCCTTTACGTGGGGGCCTTTGCTTACGATTTTAGCTAAGGTCCTGTTCCAGAGGAGGCTCTGGTAAGAAAAGAGAAACATGAGCTTCAGGTTCTTGGGAAGGGATCTGAAGGCCTTTTCGTAATCCCTCGTTCTTTTGAGCACAAGAATCGGAACCCTCTCTTGCTGGGATAGGTGTTTTGCCTCTTCTAAAAAGAGGGTCCACTTTCCCCAGAGTTTTCTCAGTTTTTTACGTAAAAAGGGGTTGTTGCTCTGGGTGTAGTACTCCTTCAGGGCGTTTTCAAAATCTCCCCTCAGCAGATAGTAAGCTATGGGCTTTTTGGTGTTTAGGTCGCTTAAAAACCTTTGCTCCCCAAAGTAGTTTACAAAACCGATTTCCTCTATGACTTTCAGGTTGTGGGCAATGCGGGAGGCATCCACGTTTCTGATGGTTATGGTGAATAGGTTACCTTCGGCGCTTCCTATCTCTATGCCCTCTTTTCCCTTTCCTATATAGGTGAGCTTCCAGCCCTTTCCTCTAAGGTTTTTGGCGGGACCTCCTTCAATGGAGATGTACTGGGATGTGGTGGCTCTTTTGTCCTTTAGTCCGCTGAATCCAAATCTGCTTAGCGGGATTCTCCACCTCTTTGAGATTTCGGAGAGCACATCCAAGGTGTTTCTTCCCACCTTCTCCAGCCTATAGTAAGAGAACCTGCCCTGTAGAGATAGGGGCGGTTTGAAGACCTCTTCCACCACAAAGTCTTGAGGGTTCTGCTTTATCTTCTCCTTGAGAATGTCCATGCTTCTAAATATAATAGTCTCACCATGGAACAGCTTCCACAGCTTGGACCGGATCTCTTTCCTCAGCTTGAGGACTTCCAGAGGGTTATGCTTATCGGTCCCACCGATGTGGGAAAGAGCTACTTTATCAAGGAGTTTGCTAAGTACCTGTTTGCAAAGTCCCAGCCTGTTTGGGTGGTGGATCTTGATGTGGGGCAGTCCGATGTGGGACCGGTGGGCACCGTAGGTGCCGTTGAGGTGAAGAGAGACTTTACCCTTTTGAAGGAGCTTGAGCCAGATTATGTGGAGTTCTTTGGCTACTTCGCCCCCTCTTTTGACCTTTCGGGGTATGTGTGGACCCTTTCAAAGCTGTCTAAGGCCCTGGAAGGAAAAAAGAGGCTTGTGATAGACACCACTGGGTGGGTGGCAGGGTACGAAGCCTTCTCATTGAAACTTATCAAGGTTCACCTGTTCAGGCCAGATGCGGTGATCTTTGTGGGGGAGCGTTTTCTCAAGTGGGAGAATCTTTTCAAAAGGATAGGCGTTCACACCTTTGTCGTGGCTCCTTCAAGGTATGTGGTGGGCAAGGATAAGCGAAGGCGCCGTATAAATAGGTACGCCTCTACAGAGGCGTACTTTGAGGACAAGAAGCTGATCAGGATAAATCTTTCCCAATACCCTGTCTGGGCTAAGTCTATGGGAGATTTGAGGCACTCAATTATCGGTGGCTTTAACGGGCATTTAGAGACCGTCTCCGTGGGATGGGTGGTGGATCAGGAGGAGGGTGGTCTTTTGGTGAGGCTGTCTGTTTTGAGGCCTGAGAGGCCCGTTGTCTGGAAGGTGGGGCAGAAGGTTACGCTATAACTTTTGGTGAGGTGATAGATGTTTAGGGTGGCGATTGTAGGTGCAACGGGGTACACGGGGTTGGAGCTTTTGAGGATTCTTGTGGGGCATCCGGTGGTGGAGGTGGTGGAGGTTACCTCCGAAAGCTACACGGGGAAAAGACTGAGTGATGTTTTTCCCGGTATGAGAGGCATGTGTGATCTTGAGCTGCTTTCTTTTGATCCCCAGAGGGTTTCTGAAAAGGCCGATTTGGCTTTTGTATGTTTGCCCCATGGGGCGTCTATGAAGGTTACGAAGGAGTTGGTTTCAAGGGGAATGAGGGTGATAGACCTTTCGGGAGACTTCAGGTTCAAAGACGTTTCTGTTTACGAGCTCTGGTATAAGGTTACCCATGAGGTGCCTCAGCTCTTAGAACAGGCCGTTTACGGAATCCCTGAAATCTTCAGGGACGAGATTGCCCAGGCGCAGCTTGTTGCCAATCCCGGCTGTTATGCCACCAGCGTGATTCTCGCGCTATACCCACTGCTTAAGCAGGGCTTCATCAGAGGCACAGTCATCGCCGACTGTAAATCGGGCGTTACCGGTGGAGGGAGGAAGCTCAACCAGCGCTTCCACTTTCCTGAGTGTAACGAGTCCTTTATGGCCTATTCCGTTTCCGGGCACAGGCACAACCCGGAGATGGAGGAGGTGCTGAAGAGAGCAACCCAGATGGATGTGGATGTACTTTTTATACCCCATCTTGTTCCCATGAACAGGGGTATCCTTTCAACCCTTTACGTGGAGCTAGCAGAAAGTGTGGGAATTGCTGATGTTGTTAATGCCTATCAGGAGGCCTATGGGGATGAGCCCTTTGTCAGGGTCTATCCCGAGGGAGAGCTTCCCACCACAAAAGACGTTAGGGGGACAAATTACTGCGACATAGGCTTCGTTTACAGGGACGATGTGAAGCGACTGGTGGTGGTTTCGGTGATAGACAACTTAGTGAAGGGTGCTTCAGGACAGGCGGTTCAAAATATGAATGTAATGCTACAGATTGATGAGACCGCCGGACTGAACTTGGCGCCTT
>JALWBK010000028.1 GCA_027037155.1 bacterium
GATGTGAACGATAGCTACCAAGTTTTGAGAGAGCTTTTTGTAAAGCTCCTTTCAGTAGGGGTAAAACCCTACTATCTCTTCTCCTGCGATCCTGTTAGAGGGGTAACCCACTTTTATGTGCCGGTGGATAAAGGGGTGGCTATTGTAGAAAGGTTAAAAAGGGAAGCTTCTGGCATGGCAGTTCCTCACTTTGCTGTGGATGGAAGGGATGGCAAAAGGATCCTCGCGTGAAAGGCTGGATAAGCTTTTAGTTGAAAGGGGGTTGGTGGAGAGTAGGGAAAAGGCCAGGGCTTTGATTATGGCAGGAAGTGTTGTGGTAAGCGGTCAGAAGGTTACCAAGGCTGGAACGAGGGTACCAGCAGATGCCGAAATAGAGATCATTGAGGATCTGCCCTATGTTTCAAGAGGTGGACTTAAGCTTGAGGCAGCACTGAGGCACTTTGGCATTGATGTGAAAGGCAAGGTATGTGTGGATATAGGCGCTTCAACCGGCGGCTTTACCGATTGTCTTTTGAAGCATGGGGCCAAACGAGTTTACGCGGTAGATGTGGGTTACGGGCAGCTTCACTGGAAACTGAGAAACGATCCGAGGGTGGTGAACATAGAACGCACCAACATACGCTACATGCCCCGTGAGAGGATCCCTGAGGAGGTTGATTTTGTGTGTGTGGACGTCTCCTTCATCTCCCTTGAGAAGGTTTTGCCCAAGGTTAAGGAGCTTTTAGGAAAGAAAGGTGAGGCTGTATGTCTCGTAAAGCCCCAGTTTGAGGTGGGCCCTGAAAAGGTGGGAAAAGGTGGTATCGTCAAAAAGGAAGAGTACAGGATGGAGTCAATAGAGAAGGTAAAAGAGGCAGCTTCACGGCTTGGCTTTGAAATTGGGGGAGTAATTGAATCTCCAATTAAAGGAGCAAAGGGAAATGTGGAGTACTTACTCTATCTTTTATTGCCTGAGCTTTAAGAGTACATGGCGGGGCCGACGGGACTCGAACCCGCGACCTCCGACGTGACAGGCCGGCGTGCTAACCGTCTGCACCACGGCCCCGCTTTTGGTAGGCGGAGCAGGATTTGAACCTGCGACCCCCAGCTTGTAAGGCCGGTGCTCTCCCCCTGAGCTATCCGCCCCTATAGAGCGGGGAAAAAGATAACACCGACTTACTACCCTGTCAAGGGGATTTGCGAGGTGTGTTTGTGAATAGCAGTACTTTGGGGTATTGACATTTTTGCAAAAAGTGTTTAATCCAGTTGTAGCACTTTTGAAGTGGGTTTAGCTTAATGACAATGAGTGTTATTCATGTTGTTTTATAACATGTTTTTATAGGAGGTGGATGATGAGGGGGAGGTTCCGAGGTATTTGGGTGTTGTTTTTGGTTTTGCTGATATTATCTGGGGCCTCTTGGGCAAAGCTTATCCCTGAGTCTAAATCTGGATTTAGAAAAGTGGCTATCTCTACCAAGTCGGGCATTGAAGTTAGAATGGGAATGAATCAGATTTTTCACATCGATTGGATTAAGAATCAGGATTTTTACGATGATGCACGTGATCCACTTTATCTAACGGATCCTGAAGGGTTTGTCAGGGATAACTTCATGTTTCAACAGGTTTACCTGCCTATAGACTTTGTTAAAAAGGGCCAGTGGAAGGCTCATCTGGTCTTTTCTTACAAGGGGAGTGATTTTGACCAGGGTGCGGATGCCAATGCTGGTGAAATGAATGGGGTGGACTATGACCGCTGGAGGGTGGAAAGGGCATCCTTTGATTTTAAGCTGAATTTCCTTCCCTTCAACGCTTGGTTGCAGGTAGGGCATGACTCGTACTTTGTGGACTATCTGTTGATATATGGAGATGATGATCCCGGAATAAGGTTGTATGGAAGCATTGAGAAGTTAGCTTTTGATATTAAGTATGTGAGGAAGTCTGAGCAGACAGATGTGGTGGATTTTGGAAGCGATTCAAACAGGGATCTTATAGCAGCCAAGGTTTCCTATGATTTTGGTAAGGCGTTTAAACCTACTCTCTCGTTTGTCTGGGACAGAAACGGGGCTATGCAGCTTTGGCAGAGTCTTCCGAAGATGCCAAGCTCTGCAGCTCTCATATGTCAAACCCTGCTTGCACAGTGTGCAGGAGGAGACTTAGCTGCCTGTGCCCAGGTAAAGCAGCAGTGTATGTTCTCTGATCTTACTGACGTATTGTCCCAAGGTAAGTTGCCTAAGTATGCTTCTGTTCCTGTGGATAACGCTGGAACCTGGGATATATACTATCTTGGCCTTTCTTCAACAGGTATAATTGGCCCCTTCAGGTATTTTGCTGAGATAGCCTATCAGTTTGGAAATGTGGATCTTGACGGTAAGAGCATGCTTATGCCCGATGGAACTTACGAGGATCACTTTGATGTAAATGCGTGGGCTGGAATGCTCTTTTTGGCTACAGACCTGGGTTACGTCTTCCCGTCTTTAGGAAAGTTTGTAGTTAGCTTTGGAGGAGTTTACTTCTCCGGAGATGATGACGCTTCCGACGATGATCTTGAAGGGTTTGTTGGAGCCACAGATGGACTTAGATTTTTCCCTCTTACTGGCTTCTACACCGTACCTGTACATGGTGGAACCCAGAATCCTGTGATAGGAACTCCCACTTATGCCTGGAACCCTACTGGATGGGGAGTGGGCCCTGGCATAGGAGGATTGGCTGGACAGCCCTTGGATTTGTACAGCGCTGGTGCCCACGGGGATAACCCCGGCTTGTGGGCTTTACTCTTCACTATAGACTGGTATCCCAGCAAAAAGTGGGAGCTTAAGGCTCAGGTGAAGTACTTGCAATGGGTTGATACCGATCCCATAGAGACCCAACTCGGTAATAACAAGATAGGTATGTTCAGAGCTCCCTACCAGCTTGATGAGAGTGAGTTTAACTACAATAGAGCCGCTGCTAAGGATATTGACGAAGAGATCGGATGGGAGGTCAACACCTTTGTAAACTATGAGATTTATGAGGGTGTAAATATTCAGGCTGGATTTTCTATTCTCTTCCCTGGCGATGGTATAAAGGACATCAACGAGGTTCTCTATAACGATGATGACGCCGATCCTGCATGGCATGCAAGGGTTGGAGTGCGCTTCTTGTTCTAATCTAAATAAAAAGGGAAGGTCCTCAATGGGCCTTCCCTCTTCTTTGCAGGGGGAGGAAAGAGATGGCAGGAAAGTTCTTTGACTTTTCGTATAACTTTCAGCTTAACATCTACAATCTTTTGGAAAGATCCTTTTCTTGGTCTCCTAAGCAGGAGATCGTGTACAGGGATACCTTTAGATACACGTACGAGGACTTCTTTAAGAGGGTTAGGAAGTTGGCGTCCCTTTACAAAATGTTGGGGGTGAAAGAGGGGGACGTCATAGGTGTTATGGATTGGGATTCCCACAGGTACCTTGAACACTACTATGCTGTGCCTATGATGGGGGCAGTTCTACACACGATAAATATAAGGTTGTCTCCGGAGCAGATGCTCTACACCATAAACGATGCTGAAGATAAGGTGCTTGTGGTTCATCAGGATTTCATTCCTTTCCTTAAAGCTATGGAGAAGCACATAAAGACCGTTAAGAGCATAATTCTTATCCGTGAAGGGGACTCAAGTGAGGACTATAACTCGGATCTTGTCGTTGGTGAGTATGAAGAGTTGATGTCTCAAGCTGAAGATGATTTTGAGTTTGACGATACCCTTGATGAGAACACCATAGCTACGTTGTTTTATACAACCGGAACCACAGGAAATCCCAAGGGTGTATATTTTACCCACAGACAGCTCGTTTTGCATACTCTCTCACTTGGCTGGGCTGCAGCGGCGTTTCACGAGCCTGTAGCCTTTACTTACACGGACGTTTACATGCCTCTCACACCTATGTTCCATGTTCATGCCTGGGGAGTGCCGTTTGTTGCTACTTTCTTAGGAGTTAAGCAGGTTTATCCAGGTCGTTATGAGCCTGAGATGATTTTGAAGCTGCTTGTGAAAGAAGGGGTAACCTTCTCGCACTGTGTGCCTACTATACTTCACATGATAGTGACACATCCTGCTGCCCAGAAGGTGGATCTTTCTGGATGGAAGGTGATAATTGGCGGATCTGCTTTGCCTAAAGGACTGTGCAAAGCAGCTTGGGATAGGGGAATAAAGGTTACCTCTGGTTATGGTATGTCCGAAACTTGCCCTGTGCTAACTCTGGCTCAGCTTAAGCCAGGAATGTTGGATCTGAGTCACGAGGAGAAGATAGAAATATATACCAAAACAGGGTTCCCTGTGGGGTTGGTAAAGCTTAAGATAGTTGATGCAAATATGAATGAGCTACCTCCAGGGAAGAAGAATCAGGGTGAGATAGTGGTTAGGGCACCATGGTTGACAAAGGGGTATTACAAGTCTGAAGAGAACTCAAAAGAACTGTGGCGGGGAGGTTGGCTCCATACAGGGGATGTGGCCTATAAGGATGAGGAAGGATACGTGAAAATAACCGATCGCATAAAGGACGTTATCAAAACAGGTGGTGAATGGATTTCGTCACTTGAGTTGGAAAGTCTCATAAGTCAGCACGAAGCAACTTCTGAGGTGGCAGTTATTGGGGTACCTGATGAGAAGTGGGGGGAAAGGCCAGTTGCGCATGTGGTTTTGAAGCCAGAGTACAAGGGAAGGGTTACAGAGGATGATTATAAAAGCTTTCTCATGAGGTTTGTTGAACAGGGAGTTATAGAGAAGTGGGCTATACC
>JALWBK010000029.1 GCA_027037155.1 bacterium
AATGCACTTCACTCACATCAAAGAAAAGCCACAAAAACAGCACCAACACCAACATCAAAACAGCAAACATAGGAAGCATCTTCACAACGAAAACCAAGAAAGAGACACCCCACATCCTCCACAAGAATAGGTTCTGCGGATTGCCTATAGGGGTTAAAGCAGAGCCAACGTTTGCGGCTATGGCCTCAAAAATGATCAATTTAGTCAGTGGATTATTTAGACGCCTCTGTAAAGACACCGTAAGGGGAACGGTTATAAATAGAGCTATGTCGTTGGTGACAAACATGGAAAGGAAAGCCGTCATAAAAACCAAGGTAACAGCAAGCCCCTTTTCCGTCTTGACCCTTTTGAGAAGCCAAAAAGAAAAGCGATCAAAGACGCCGCTGACGCCAAGTCCTGTAGTGATTACCAACAAACCGGTAAGACACGCCATAGTGTCCCAGTCTATATAGCTTGGATAACCGGGTATGTTACGGGGAAAGAGAATGCTCAACACAAAAAGCAAAGCCAAAGAGATTATTAAGGGCAGTTCTCTTCTCAAAGCCTTCATAGCGAGTTTCTTAGCACAGCATTGTATTGAATTCCATCCTTGCTTGGAATAACCTTCCCTGAAGCAAAGCTCACAGCACAAAGGAGAGAAGGAGGCGTTGTATGAAAAGCGAGGTTGCCTTCCTCTTGAAAAAGGCGCTTGTTGCAACATACCCCGATGCAAAAGTGCAGATCCACGTGGAGTACCCGGATAAAAGATACGGAGACTACGCCACCAACGTCGCCTTTTGGCTGTCTAAGGTTCTTAAAAAGCCTCCACGAGAAATTGCAACAAAGATAGCTGTGAATCTCAAGCACCCTTTTATAGAGAAAGTAGAGGTGGCAGGTCCCGGTTTCATAAACATCACCATGAACGAACACTGGTGGCACAGCATAGTCAAGAAGATTCTGACCCTTAAAGAGGGCTACGGACAACTCTCTATAGGCAACGGCAAGAGAATACAGATAGAGTACGTGTCCGCCAATCCCACAGGGCCTTTACACGTGGGCCACGGAAGGGGAGCGGCAGTAGGTGATTCCTTGGCGAGGATCTTGAAAAAGGCCGGATATGAAGTGGAACGGGAGTACTACATAAACGACGCGGGAAGACAGATAAGGATGCTGGGAGAATCCATCTGGGCAAGGTGCATGGAGCTTCAGGGGAAAGAGGTGGAGTTTCCCGAAGATGGGTACAGGGGAAATTATGTGGTAGATTTGGCCAAAGAGGCCCTTAGGGAGTTTCCAGACATCCTTGAAAGGCCAAAAGATGAGGCAGTGGAAGTCTTGGCCCAATGGGGTAAGGACAAGCTCCTGAAGCAGATTGTTGATGACCTCAGATCCTTCAACGTTAGCTTTGACAGCTTCTTCTCCGAAAAGAGTCTGCACGAATCGGGGGAAGTATCAAGGATCATAGAGGAACTAAAAGCAAAGGGATACATCTACGAAAAGGACGGTGCCCTTTGGTTCAAGTCCACCGCATTCGGAGACGAAAAGGACAGGGTGGTGGTGAGAGCCACGGGAGAGCCCACCTATTTTGCGGCAGACATAGCTTACCACAAGAACAAGATGGAGAGGGGTTACGATACCTGCATTGATGTATGGGGAGCAGACCATCACGGCTACATACCAAGGGTAAAGGCGTCTATGGCCGCATTGGGATACAACCCAGAACGGCTCAAGGTTCTCCTCATACAGATGGTTAATCTCCTCAAAAACGGTGAACCGGTGGTTCTTTCCAAAAGAGCCGGTGAGATCATCACCCTGAGGTGGCTCATCAACGAGGTGGGAACAGACGCGGCTCGCTTCATCTTCCTCACCAGAAAGTGCGACAGCCACTTAGACTTTGATATAGAGATTGCAAAGCGCCAGACGGAGGAAAATCCTGTATTTTACGTGCAATACGCTCACGCAAGAGTTTGTAGCATCAAAAGAACCGCCCAGGAAAGAAATATAACTCTCTCCCTAAACGAGCCCGATCTATCCCTGTTGAAGGAAGAAGAAGAGAAAGAACTCATGCGGAAGTTAGCACAGTTTCCAGACGTTATAGAGAACTGCGCCAAGACCTTTGAGCCCCACAGACTCACCTACTACCTCACCGAGCTTGCCTCGCTCTTTCACGGTTACTATAATAGGTTCAGAGTGCTCACGGAGGACGAAGCCTTGAGAAACGCGAGATTCGCCCTGTGTGAAGCGGTTCGCCTGGTTATAAAGGAGGGTCTCAACCTGTTGGGCGTATCTGCTCCGGAGGTCATGTAAATGGGCAACAAGAAAAGTGAGGTGTACACCTTCACCCTAAAGAAAAAAGAGCTCATAGCCGTAATTGCCGGCATACTGGTAACATACCTCATGGTATTTATCTTAGGCTATACCTTAGGTAAGGAATCAGTGCCCGTTTCCATAAGCACCATAGCAGAAACCTACGAACAGCAGGAAGCAGAAAGCAGTGAACCTACGGTTCCTCTTGAAACATCGCCCCCCATAGCAACCACCCAGCAGGAAAGGCCTACTTCAGCCCCTATGACTCTCCCAAAAGCCAACGAAACCGCCACACCGAGACCCAAAAAAATAGAGAAGAAAGAAGTGGCCGTTGAGATACCCGTAAAGCCTATAAAGCACGAGGAGAAGAAGAGCTTCACCAGATACTTCGTGCAGGCCGGCGCCTTCTCAAAGAAGAAGTCTGCGGAAAGACTTGCAGAGAGGTTAAAAGAGAAGGGCTACAAGATAACCGTTATGAAGGTGGGAGGCCTGTACAAGGTGCTCATAGGTCCCTTTGTCTCCAAAAAGGAAGCTATCAAAAACAAGGGCCGTCTGATAAAGGATGAAAAGATTTACGGCTATATTGTTCATTATTAGCTTCCTTTCCAAACTCAGCTTCGCCATCAACGTTTGCGTACCTGTAGGGGCCTCGCGAGAACAATTGGAGACCTTCAACGGCATAGAACTTGCCCTGAAAGAACACAAAGTAAGTTACACAAGGACCTTCAACTGTACCGACGTCTCCATAAGCCTCTCCAACAACGCCACCCTCAAGCTCTCACACTTTCTACCATCTCCGCAAGAAGAGGTGAGACAGATCATGGAGCTACTTTCTGCGCAAAACATAGCTCTTATTTACAACGAAAAGTACAACCAACTTGCTGACATGTTACTGGAAGAGCTATCGTCAAAGAATCTGCAACCGGTGCTAATCTACTCTTACCCTGACGAGAAGAAGAACTTTCTGGATCTACTCAAAACGCTCATTGAACTAAAAGAACAGCAACATCAGCAAATAGATGGGGTGATCTTCATAGGCTCCTACCGCAAGGCGATACTGATAATGCCCTTTTTCAGAATCTTCAGACCCTTTCCCCAGGTGGTGGCCACGTGGCGCATATATGATCCCCTCATGTTCGCCTATAGGAGCTTCATGAAGACCACAGAGTACTACGAGTGGTTCCCCTCCTGGCTCCCCCTTCTACCGATAAGGGAGTTCGTTCTAAAATACCTTGCCCAATACAAATCCCTTCCCACCAGATTCGCAGCCCTCGGATACGACATGGGCACCATAGCCGCAAGCATAGAAAGGCAAGAGGGCATAGCCTTTACGGTAACAGGAATCACCCAGTTGAATCAGGACTATATTCCCGAAAGAAGCTACTATTTAGTTAGGTTAAGGAACCTTCCCCGCCTTGCCCCTCCACACGCACTGAGGTAGCAGGCGGAGAAGGTAGGTTTCACTTATCTATAACTCTTGGGAAGACCCAACACGTGCTGTGCTATGTAGTTGAGGGCCATCTGCTGGGTAACGGGGGCAAGCCTTACAAGATTAACCTCTCTCCACCACCTTTCTACGTGGTACTCCTTGGCATAGCCATAACCACCATGAGCCTGCATCGCCCAGTAGACCGCCTTAAAGGCCGCCTCCACCGCCACTGTCTTCGCTATGTTGGCAGCAGCACCTATCTCCTTATAGCTTGCGTCGTTGTCAAAGAGCCATGCCGCCTTCAAAGCCATAACATCGGCACAGGCAAGCTCACAGTAAGCCTCAGCAAGGGGGTGCTGAAGGGCTTGGTAAGAACCTACGGGATCCGCAAAAACCTTTCTCTGGTTGGCGTACTCTACAGCCGTCTTAATGGCGAGATTTCCAATGCCTATACAGGCTGCTGAGAATACAAGCCTCTCAGGATCAAGCACGTACACGAGCTGCTTCCACCCCTTGTGAAGATTCTCGGGACCACCGAGGATGTTTTCCTCTGTAAGAACAAGATCCTCAATGGCCACCTCGCAGGTCTTGGAGTAATTGATACCATGTTTTGGAATTGGGCTCACCTTCACGGCTTCGTTGGGCAGATCTACAAGAAACAGCGTCAGCCCCTCGGTCTTGCTGGAAGCCTCTTCTGGTTTGAGGGTCCTGGCAATGAGAAGCATGCCCTTGGCCCTGTCAGCTCCAGAGATGAAGATCTTGGTACCGTTGACTATGAACTTATCCCCATCCTTTTTGGCAAAGGTCTCTATCCTGAAGGTGTTGGAACCAGCGTTGGGCTCTGTAAGCGCCATGCAGAACTCAAGCTCTCCCTTGGCAATGGCGGGAAGATACTTCCTCTTCTGCTCCTCGGTACCAAACTTCGCAATGGGAATGGCTCCAAAGACCTCTGTCAGGCATATATACCAGTTTCCAGCCATACCACAGCCGTTGCCACACAGTTCCTTTATGACGAGGTAGAGC
>JALWBK010000030.1 GCA_027037155.1 bacterium
CTTCTGTCTCCAACCAGCATTCCTTCGCCAATATCCATGAGCTCTGTGGTGTCTATACAGCACCTGTATCCCATACCAACAGGCTTTATCTCCGTTATCTCTGCCTCTACCAACTGCAGCTTTTCCGGTCTTCTCTTAACTGTGCTTCCCACCTCTTTGATGAGGACTGGATCCTGACTTTCTAAGAGGATCCCTGCGGTGCCCTTTTCCAGCACGCCTAAGGCCGTTTCTGCCTCTTCTTTTGACCTTACAACTGAAACGATGTGGTCTGATTGGGCTACCAGATTCTCAAGGGGGATAATCTTCCAATCTTGGGCATCTACAACCACGTATCCACGCTTGGATAGCTCAAGGGCTTTCTCTTCGTCCTCCTTTGAGGAGATCTTTACAAAAAAGACATCTCTCTCTGGTACAATGTCTCCATCGGAAGAGATAACCTTTACAAGTCCCAGCTCTTTGACTTTTTGAGCATATCCGTCTTCTACAACTAATGCATCGGCTCCCGCCTCTAAAGCAGCGGTGACAGCCTTTTTGTTCCAGGGGATGACCCTTACCCAAAACAGCTTCATTTTAGAACCTCCATAGCTTCCTCAACACTTGCCCCTTCGTGAACGATCATGGAGATGGCTTTCACCATGGCGGTGGGATTCTCATGCTGGAATACATTTCTGCCTATGGATACTCCAGCTCCTCCTGCTTCCATGGATCCTTTCACCATGCGTAACACATCTTCAGGGGTGTCCATCTTCTCGCCTCCAGCTATTACTACCGGTATGGGACATCCCTCAGTCACCTCTCTGAAGCTTTCTGGATCTCCCGTGTAGGGCACCTTTACAATGTCGGCTCCCAACTCAGCGCCCACCCTTGCGCAATGCTTTACCACAGATGGATCGTACTGGTTCCTGATCTTGGGCCCTCTGGCGTAGACCATGGCAAGAAGGGGCATTCCCCACTCCAAGCACTTGGCGGAGATCATGCCGAAGTCTCTCAGCATGGTGGTTTCATCCTCGGCGCCTATGTTGACATGGATGGATACCGCATCGGCTCCAAGCTTGATGGCTTCCTCAACGGTACAGACCAGTACCTTGTTGTTGGGGGTAGGGGATAGGCAGGTACTGGCCGAAAGATGTACTATCAAACCTATATCTCTTCCCCTTCGCCTATGTCCAGCGGGTACAATGCCTTTGTGGATGACTATGGCGTCAGCTCCTCCTTCGGCCACTTTACTTATGGTGTCCTTGAGGTCGATGAGCCCTCTTATGGGACCTACCGTTATGCCGTGATCCATGGGAACTATCACGGTAGTTCCCTTCTCACGGTTCATAATCCTTTCAAGCCTGATCTCCTTACCAACTATCATGACCCCTCCTTTACCCGATAATAAAAAAGGGCCATGGAAGCTTGTTAGCTCCCATGGCCCCTGGAACTTGGGTAAGGGCCATGGGGGGCTTAGGTGCCCGCCCATGGCCCCTTATTTTCTAATTAGAGGGTTGCCATGGACGGGCCCCCTTAAAGTAATACCACCAAAAGTAAAAGCGCCAGTTGTATACAACTATCCCCTTCATCGTGTTCTAACCACTATCACCGCCTTCTGCTTTTGTCAACAGTTCTGAGGCGTCAGGTATTGAAAGGTTAGGGTGTGAGGTGTAGGGAGTTTTAGAGGAGGTATGTTATGTCTGAAACTTTTAAAAGGGTTGCCCAGTATATAAAGGAAAACGATAGGCTGGTGGATCTTCTCGGAATTGAGGTTGTTGATGTGAAACCTGGTTATGCCAGGGTGAGTCTGAAGGTTGAAAAGAAGCACTTGAACGCTGCCGGTGTATGTCAGGGCGGTGTGATCTTTACCTTGGCCGATATTGCCTTTGCCATAGCGAGTAACAGCCATGGGAAGTCTGCTTTGGCAATGGATGTGAGCATCTCCTTCTTAAAGGCGGTGGGAGTTGGTGAAGTTGTATACGCCGAGGCGGTGGAGGAGTATCTGGGTAGAAATACTGCTTCATATCTGATAAGGGTCTTTAATCAGGATGGAAGGAGGGTGGCTTTGTTGAAGGCAAGGGCCTTCAGGTTTGAGGAGGATTTTCCTCCAGAATCACAATAACTTATAGGAGGTATCGGCGTGAGACGGGTAGTAGGTATTTTCTTGGCAGTGTTGGTGTTCGCTGCTAATTCTTTTGCCTTTGGAGGGTTGTGTAGCTGTCCCGACTTTCCTAAGATAGTGGAGAAGGTGAGCCCGGCGGTGGTGAACGTTTTCACCACACAGGTTGTCAAGTCCCATCCCTTTTTCCCTTTACCTAAGGACTTTTTTGGAGATGATTTCTTCAGGTTTTTCTTCGGAGATATCCCTCAAAGGGAGTTCAAGAGGCGTAGTTTGGGTTCGGGTTTCATCATAAGCAAGGATGGTTTCATAGTTACCAACAACCATGTGGTTGAGGGTGCCACAGAGGTGAAGGTGGTTCTTAAGGACGGCAGTGAGTATAAGGCTAAGATATACGGTACCGATCCCAAGACAGATATAGCTTTGCTAAAAATTGATCCCAAGGGAAAAGATTTGCCTGTGGTGAAGCTTGGTGATTCGGATAAGCTCAAGGTAGGTGAGTGGGTTCTCGCCATAGGAAATCCCTTTGGCCTTAGCTACACTGTCACAGCGGGGATCGTTTCTGCCAAAGGCAGGGTGATAGGTGAGGGACCCTACGATGACTTCATCCAGACCGATGCATCTATCAACCCTGGAAACAGCGGTGGCCCTCTGGTGAACATGGACGGTGAAGTTATAGGGATAAATACCGCCATAATTAAGAACGCACAAGGCATAGGCTTTGCCATACCGATAAACTTGGCCAAGCACGTGATAGAACAGCTTAAGGAGCATGGGAGGGTTATAAGAGGCTGGTTGGGTGTCTATATTCAGGATGTGCGTCCGGGACTTGCCAAGGCCATGAAGTTACCGGTTAACCATGGTGCGATAATAACGAAGGTGGTACCAAAAAGCCCGGCTGATAAGGCAGGCTTGAAGACCGGGGACGTGATAATAAGGTACAACGGCAAAGAGATTAAAGATTCGCATGCGTTGAGCATCCTTGTTTCCAACACCAAGCCTGGTACCAAGGTTAAGCTGACCATAATCAGAAACGGTGAGGAGAAGACCATTACGGTGAAGATAGGAGAGCTAAAAGAGCGCGGCAGATATGGTGGAGTGGTTACCGGTTCCCTTGAGAGATTTGGATTGGAACTTTCCGATGTGCCGCCAGAGATTGCAAGACGTATGGGTATATCAGGAGGAGCCTATGTTACCAGCGTTAGATATGGTAGCATAGCCATGGAAGCGGGATTCAGAAGGGGAGATGTGATAGTCAGCATCAACCGCAGAAGGATAAGAAATGCCGACGACGCGGTAAGGATCATAACCGAGGCCAAGAAGGGTGATTACCTAACCTTCCTGGTCTATAGAGGAGAGGGAGCGCTGTACATAACTGTGCAGGTTACTTGGTAAGTGGCTGTGCATAAAAGAAGGGTAAGAGATAGGTTTGACGGCTCAGCAGAGCTGTACGATGTGAGCCCGGAGCATGTGGCCACAGACGATGTGGACGAGGCGGTGCGGCTCTCTTGTGCTACAAGAGAGGATGTATATTTGGATGTGGCTTCGGGTACGGGTCATGCGTACTTTAGATTTCTCCCCCACGTGGGTATGGCTGTGGCCGCAGACATTTCCCTTTCTATGCTAAAAAAGCTGAAGTCCAAATATACCAACGCTTTTGCGGTGGCCTCCGATGCGGAGGCCTTTCCCTTTAGAAATAGGAGCTTTTCGCTCATAAGCTGTAGGATAGCAGTTCATCACTTTACTGATGTGAATCGGTTCTTTTCTGAAGTCCACAGGTTGCTCAAAAGGGGTGGAAGATTTGTGCTGATAGATAGCGCTGTGGCCGATGATGAAGACTTGAGGGGGTTTATAGAAACTGTGGAGAAACTGAGGGATTCTACCCATGTAAGGACCTACACCTTCTCTGAGTGGAGAAACATGTTGTCTGGGTTTTTTAGTATCAGCTTTGAAGGTGTTGTGAGAAAGAGACATCCTTTTGAAAGCTGGTTGGATAGAGCGTGTCTTGATGAGAAGAGGAAGGACAAGATAAGGCAGATGTTTCTCAATGCTGATGATAGAGCCAAGTCCTATTTTGAGATTGAGATAAAGGATGGTGAGGTGCTTTCTTACACCGACGACAAGATTCTAGTAGTTGCTGAGAAGCGATAAGGAGATCTGGGGTGGGGAAAGCCCACCCCTCTATCAAAGATTCTCTACAATCCAATCTAAGTAATCTTTCAGGCTCTCCTCAATGGGAATGGCGATGATTTCGGGAACGGTGTAGTTGTGCAGTTCTTTTGTTCGCTTTTCAAGGATCTGGTATTTCTCTTTGGTGGTCTTCATGAATATGAGGAGTTCCTGAGCGCATTCCACCTTTCCTTCCCACCAATAGTAACTGGTTATTTTAGATATTATCTGAACACACGCGGCTAGCCTTTCCTGTACCATTGTCTTTGCTATGTGCTCGGCGGTTTCTTCCTGATCGGTGGTCGTTATGACCAAAAGGAAGCTCATATCTCCTCTCCGTTGTAGTAGCAGGTGCAGTTTATCTTCTCTATAACGGAGTATGGGTCTATTCTCTTTTCAAACATCTCGCTGATCAGCTGCTCGTACAGTCCTTTCTCTTTCATCTTTTCAAGTAGTCCTTCCACC
>JALWBK010000031.1 GCA_027037155.1 bacterium
ATGGGACCTGTATAAGGGACTACATACACGTTATGGATCTTGCGAATGCTCATATAGTGGCCCTTGAGTACCTCTTTGATGGGGGAGAAAGCGAGGTCTTCAACTGCGGATACGGACACGGCTACTCGGTGAAAGAGGTTGTTGATGCTGTTAAGAGGGTGACGGGAAGAGATTTTAAGGTGGTTGAAGCACTGAGGAGGGAGGGGGATCCACCTGTTCTCGTTGCGGATAGTAGCAAATTGAAGGAAAAGTTGAACTGGACTCCTAATTTTGACGATCTGGAATATATCATAGAAACCGCCTGGCGGTGGGAGTTGAATCCACGATATTGAGAAAAATTTCCTGATTTTGGCCGCATTTTTGGGTTTATCTTATTCAACTTCTTGATTTACAACCATCTTATTTGTTAGCCTTTGGGGAAATTGGAGGAGGGATGGTTTATGCGGGGTGAGATCAAGAAGGTGATGGCTGCTAACAGGGGGGAGATTGCGATTAGGATTTTCAGGGCGTGTACGGAGCTCGGGTTGAGAACCGTTGCGATATATTCCTACGAGGACAGGTTCTCCCTTCACAGGTACAAAGCTGATGAGGCGTATCTTGTTGGCAAAGGGAAGGATCCTATAGCGGCTTATTTGGATTACGGGGAGATACTGGATGTTGCCGTTGAAAACGACGTTGACGCCATACATCCCGGATACGGTTTTCTTTCGGAGAACGCCGATTTTGCCAGGGCGTGTTTGGAGAGAGGGGTTGTGTGGATTGGTCCTCCGCCGGAGGTGATTGAGCTTGTGGGAGATAAGGTGAGGGCGAGGGAGCTTGCCAAAGCTTTAGGTATTCCCGTTATTCCCGGCACCGATGCACCGGTGGAGAGGGTGGAGGATGCGGTAAACTTTGCGGAGTCTGTGGGATATCCAGTGATTATCAAGGCGGCGGCTGGTGGCGGTGGGCGTGGTATGCGCGTTGCCAACAATAAAGAGGAGTTGAAGAAGTTTTATGAGGTTGCGCGCTCTGAAGCCCAGAAGGCCTTTGGAGATTCGAGGGTCTTTTTGGAGAAGTATCTTCAAAGACCCAGGCACATAGAGGTGCAGATTCTTGGTGATTCCTACGGGAATATAGTGCATCTTTTTGAGAGGGACTGTTCTATTCAAAGAAGACATCAGAAGCTGATAGAGATTGCACCGGCAAGGCACCTTGATCAGTTTTTGAAGGAGCGTTTGTACGAGGCTGCCCTTCGCATTGCTCGGGAGGTGGGCTATGTGAGCGCTGGTACGGTGGAGTTTTTGGTGGAGGACGGGAACTACTACTTCATTGAGGTAAACCCGCGCATTCAGGTGGAGCACACGGTGACGGAGATGATTACGGGAAGGGACATTGTGCAGGCGCAGATAAGGATTGCGAGGGGCGAGTCTTTGGCCGATATCGGTATTCAAGGGCAGGAGTCGGTGAAAAAGAGTGGTTACGCTATACAGTGCAGGGTTACCACGGAGGATCCTGAGAACAATTTCGTTCCCGATACGGGAAGGGTTACGGTGTACAGGACTGCTGTGGGTTTTGGGATAAGGTTAGACGGAGGAAACGGCTTTGTGGGTGCCAGGATCACTCCATACTACGATTCGTTGTTAGTGAAGGTGACTTCTTGGGCTCTTACCTTTGAGGATGCGGTTGCCAAAATGGATAGAGCTCTAAAGGAGTTCAGGATAAGAGGGGTTAAGACCAATATTCCATTTCTGCTTAACGTGATAGAGCATCCCAAGTTCAGAGAGGGTGTATGCGATACCACCTTTGTGGATACCACCCCTGAGCTTTTCCGGTTTCCTGAGAGGAAGGACAGGGGCAACAAGATTCTGAAGTACATCGCCAATGTTACGGTGAACGGTTTTCCGGGGATAGAGAAGGAGAGGATTCCCAGAATCGTGGTGAGAGAGCCCGAGGTGCCAAAGGTGAAAGGGGAGCCGCCAAGGGGGTTGAAGCAGTTGCTTGATGAGGAGGGCCCTGAAGCGGTGGTGGAGTACGTTAAGAAGCAGAAGAGGCTTCTTCTCACGGATACGACTTTTAGAGATGCGCACCAGTCACTCCTTGCTACAAGGGTTAGAACCTACGACATGCTGCGGATAGCTCCGGTTGTGGCGCACTACATGCCCAATCTCTTTTCCATGGAGATGTGGGGTGGTGCCACTTTTGACGTTGCTATGCGCTTTTTGAAGGAGGATCCGTGGGACAGGCTGGTTAAGCTGAGGGAGAGGATACCAAACATACTCTTTCAGATGCTTTTGAGGGGCTCCAACGCGGTGGGATACACCAACTATCCCGACAATGTGGTTAGAGCCTTTATAAGGGAGGCTGCCCAGGCGGGGATAGACGTCTTTCGTATCTTTGACTGCTTCAACTGGGTGGAGAATATGAAGGTTGCCATAGAGGAGGCGCTCAAGACGGGTAAGATTGTTGAGGTTGCTCTGTGCTACACTTCGGATTGTACCGATCCCAATGAAAAGCTTTACACCATAGATTACTACGTGAATTTAGCCAAAGAGCTTGCCTCCATGGGGGTTCACATTATCGCCATTAAGGATATGGCAGGGCTTTGTAAACCCAAAGCGGCGTACGAGTTGGTGAAGGCGTTGAAGGAGGAGGTGGGACTTCCTGTGCACTTTCACACCCATGATACGGCGGGAACCGGCGTTGCCTCGTATCTGAGAGCTGCCGAGGCGGGGGTGGATATTGTGGATGTTGCCATATCAAGCATGGCGGGGGTTACCTCGCAGCCGCCTATGGAGGCGTTGATGGTTTCGCTTAAAGGGACGGAGAAGGAGCCGGAGCTTGAACTGGAGAAGCTGCTTCCCATTGCCAACTACTGGGAGAGGGTGAGGGAGTTTTACGCTCCCTTTGAGAGCGAGCTGAAGAGCTCTACAGGAGAGGTGTACTTCCACGAGATCCCCGGTGGACAGTACAGCAACCTTAAGCCCAGGGCCATTCAGTTGGGGCTCGGCGACAGATGGGAAGAGCTCAAAAAGATGTATGCAAGGGTGAATAAGCTTTTGGGCAACATCATAAAGGTTACGCCCTCCTCCAAGGTGGTGGCAGATCTTGCCATCTTTATGCTTAAAAACAACCTGACTGAGGAGGATCTCATAAAGCGTGGACACGAGTTGAACTTTCCGCAGTCGGTGGTGGAGTTCTTTAAAGGTATGATTGGTCAGCCGCCCTGTGGGTTCAACGAGAAGCTGCAGAAGGCGGTTTTGAGGGGTGAAGAGCCTATCAAGTGTCGTCCCGGGGAGTTGCTTCCTCCTGCGGATTTGGAGGGGAAGAAGGCACAGCTCAGGGAGCTTTTGGGCAGGGAGCCCACCATGAGGGATGTGCTTTCGGCGGTGCTGTATCCTGGGGTGTACGAGGAGTTGGTGAAGCACCAGAAGGAGTATTCCGACACCTCGGTGATGAATACGCCACTGTTTTTCTACGGATTGGAGTTGGGGCAGGAGGACTGGGTGGATATAGAGCCTGGAAAAACCCTTGTGATAAAGCTTTCTGCCATTGGGGAGCTGCTTTCTGACGGCAGTAGGATCATCTACTTTGAACTGAACGGCCAGCCCAGAGAGGTGAGGGTGAGGGATCTGAGCGTGAAGGTTCAGGACGAGGGAAGACTGAAGGCAGAACCCGGCAATCCCAATCACGTGGCTGCCCCCATGCCCGGTAAGGTGGTGAGGGTTAGGGTTAGGCCCGGAAGCAGGGTGAAGAAGGGTGAGCAGCTTGTGATCATAGAGGCTATGAAGATAGAGACCCCTGTGGTGGCGCCTAAGAAGGGTAAGGTGAAAGAGGTACTGGTGGGAGTGGGGGATCAGGTGGAGCAGGGGGACCTGCTGGTGGTGCTGGAATAGCGGGTTGTTTGACAAGTTAGTGGTTTTGTTTTACATTACAAGCCCCTGTTTGGCGGATAATCTTTGGGGAGGATGTGAATGCTATATAAGTCTCTGTCTTCTTTTCCAGTTTTTGAGGTGGAAAGGGACTACGATAAGTGTATAGTGTGCGGCTGTTGCGTTCAGCAGTGTACGTATGATGCCACCTATTACCTTCCCTATCAGAAGAAGGTGATTACCGATGATCATAAGTGTGTTGGTTGTAAAAGGTGTGAGGCCCTTTGTCCCACCGGTGCCATTAAGGTGAGGGCTGTCACCAATGAGTTTAAGTATAACGCCTACTGGGACGCCAGAACCATCAGGGACATATATAAGCAGGCAGATCAGGGTGGTGTGATTCTCACCGGCGGTGGAAATGATAGAAGGTTCAGGGTTTACTGGGACCACCTTTTGATAGACGCCTGCCAGGTTACGAACCCGTCCATTGACCCTCTGCGTGAGCCCATGGAGCTGAGAACCTTTTTGGGAAGAAAGCCCGATGAGCTGAAAATTGAGTACAACGAGAAGGGTGAGCCTGAGCTGAAGACAGAGATAGCACCCAATTTGGTGTGTGAGGTGCCTATAATATTTGCTCCCATGTCCTACGGGGCGTTGAATCTTAACATGCACAAGGCCATGGCGAGAGCCGCTTATGAAATGGGCACCTACTGGAATACGGGCGAGGGAAGTCTGCACAGGGATCTTTATAAATACGGTGACAACACCATCGTTCAGGTGGCTTCGGGTCGTTTCGGTGTGAGTGCTGAGTACCTGAAGGTGGCGGCGGCGGTTGAGATCAAGATAGGTCAGGGT
>JALWBK010000032.1:0-4209 GCA_027037155.1 bacterium
ACGCGCAGCACTCAGGATGCTGTGGGCGCAATGCCCGTGCGGGTTCGAATCCCGCCTCCGGCACCACTTAATCCCCTGAAATCCTTTCCTGAGTTATGGTTGTCAGCATTTGAGCGAGCTTCTCGTTAAAGGCTGACTGCATCTCGTAGATGGTATCAAGTATGAGAGAGATACCACTTAACCCTTTAACATCATGGGCGGCAAGCCTCTGATCCCTGGAGACCCTATCTAATATCTCGGTGATGCCAACTATCTCCTCCACATCCCTACCAAGCAGCTCTGTTCCTTCTTTTATCTTATCCATCACCTCAAGAGCATCCCTTAACTTCTCCAGCTCACTAACAACCCTCTTATTAAACTCCTGGATCTCATTGGTAAGATTCATGGTCTGAACCGCCATCTTACCAACCTCATCAGCAACAACGGCAAATCCCCTGCCATGCTCACCAGCCCTCGCCGCCTCAATGGCGGCATTCAACGCAACGAGTTTGGTTTGCCTCGCCACCTTGCTTATAGCACTGCTTATCCGAGAAACATACTTCAGATTCTCAACCAGAGCGTTGAAATCCTTCGCGAAGGTCTCAAAACGTTTGAAGAAAGGAAGGAAATCCCTTCTGAAGGTCTCCAACTCCTCCACAATGGTGACCAGCTTTTCAATCTTCTCCGTAATAAGCTCGGAGCTCTCTATAAACTTCTTTAAAACCTCCTCGGCTATATTCCTAACCAAATCTGAAGTTTCTCTATTGGAAGCCTCCAATCTAACTGCATCGGACAATATACCGGCAAAAACCCTCACCCTCTCATCTGTCATGGCACACCCCACATCAATCCAAGAAGCACTTTAAGCTCTCAAGAAACCTAAAGAACTTATCTATGTTGTCCCTGCTTATAATGGCCCCGTGCTGAGGAAGTATCGCCTCAATATTCAACCTTCTGACCTTATCAAGCCACATCTTTACCGCCTTTGAGGAGGGCATAAGCCTCTCATGCACCGTCCTCATCCCGCCAAGATAAGGATCAAGGGTATCGTACACCAGCACAGGCCTCTCCAAAAGGTTTATCCCTATATCTCCGGTAAACAGAAACCTGCTTTTGCTATCATAAACACTGAAATGGCCAGGGCTGT
This sequence comes from bacterium, assembly GCA_027037155.1. Lineage (GTDB taxonomy): Bacteria > Thermosulfidibacterota > Thermosulfidibacteria > Thermosulfidibacterales > Thermosulfidibacteraceae > Thermosulfidibacter. Next base: position 1,127 of record JALWBK010000032.1, read on the forward strand.
GTAAGAAGTGTGCCGGAATAAACTCAATGGACGAGCCTCCGAGCACAATACGATCTCCCTCATCGGGCAAAGGATGAACCACCGCCTCAATATTCTCAAAACCGAAATGTGGCAAAAACCTCACCCACAGCCAGTGCACCACTATCTTGGCATTGGACATCTTCCTCCACATTGGGATGCTACCTGCCACATCAGGATCCTGATGGCAAAGATATATGTATTGTATCTTGCTCGGATGCAGGTACTTAGAGATGTTGGATATCACCTTCGGGAAGATGTTGTACCCTCCAGGATCCAGCAAAAGACCTGTATCGCCGTCCACTATGAGGTAGGAGTTGACCTCCACATCACCTTTGCCCACACCTTGCGTTCCAAGATAGATAACTTTATGGCTTCCATCATCGTAAAGGATGTGATCCCTGGTAGGATCAAGGGACGGATCTATGTTATAGACTACCTCACCCATGGATACCCCCTCAAAGCTGTTTGAAAACACCTTCTGCTTTTATAACTATCGCCAAAACAAAAGTAAACTTAAGGAAGAGCTCTAACCCTCACACTATCAACTGTATACCTATCAACAAAATTGCGCACATCAAAGCGACTTAGTAACGTCTCTTCGGGCTTGGAAAAAGGTCTTTTGGGTGCCCAGTTACACGAAGGCATACTAAAGGTTTCCTTTACACCCAAAGTCCTCAAATGCTCAAAAACCTCCTCCTTACACATACCCGAAAGTGGCCTTAGCAGCAGCTTGTTTGAGAAGCGGGAGATAAAGTCCATGGAGAATACGGTCTGGCTGGCCTGCTCACCCAAAATATCCCCCGTGGATATAGCCACTGCGTTAAGCTTTTCTGCTATCTCGGAGGCGATAAAAAGCATGGTAGACTTACAAAAGAGGCACATAGCCCTTGAAGGCACCTTACGAGCGATTTCGTTCAAAATGTCCCTGTAGGGAACCACCAAAAGCTCAACCTCCATACCAGGCATGAAGTAAGCTACCCTTTGAGCAGCAGAGAACACCTTTTGATACCTCCCCTCAACCCCATCGTCAAAGAAAAGCAAGGTTACGCTCTGTCCCCTTCTTGCAACAAGTATAGCAGAAAGCACGGAATCAGGGCCTCCTGAAAAAAGATGCAAAACCCTACCTCCCACACCCACTGGATAACCCGATGGAGCTTCCAACTGCTCATAAATCACTAATATCCCATAGTTCACGGCTTCAATCCTCAACTCCAATCTTTCACAGGGATAGTTATCCCAACGCTCAAGGGCCATTTCCGAAAGCTCTTTTAAGCGACGCAAGATCCCTTTTTTGAAAGACATCACCTCATCCTTGCTCCAAGGTGGTACCACAGCATCCACGTAAACCACGTAGGTGAAGGGCCTTTCGGGAACCAGATTTTCAACAAAGCTTAAATCCCCTGTATCTCTCAAAAGAAGGAAGCGCAAAACTTTTGAAAGGCCAAACTGGCTCTTAAGTATGTGAAGCGCGTTTTCAGAAGTTTCTACCAAAAACCTGCCCCCGAAAGGAAAGACCCTAAAAGTGTAGCCACATGCCCCAAGACGAGAACCTAAGTGCTTCCAGAGGGCTTCTATGAAAAACCTTTTGGTACCTTTAGACTTAACCGAGATCTCGGAGCCAAGACTTACAAGGAATCTACTATCCCCCAAGTCCGAATTGCCCCAACCCTCTAAGCACTATGAGGAAGGTTATCATCCTGTTGTTTCTGGAATCGTTCATCCTGTTGTCAAGGGTTCTGTATCCAATAACTATGGACCAGCACTTGCCATTAATGCGCAGATTCCAGCTTCTCTCCACCCAGTAGCTGTTGTATATGTCCCTTCTGAAGTAAGCAGATACCTCAACACCCTTGTACTTTAATGCAGGGGTGTATTGGATGAATCTTTTGTCTGTGAACTTCTCGTAGTAGTACGTTACACCAAAGGACGGCAGAAAATCTTTAAATCTATGCCTCACGCTTCCCGAAAAACTCCACTTCGTAACTCCAAAGCCGTACACACTCTGGTAGAGACGATACTGAAGATTTACATCGGAACTCGGAAGGGCATCCACCTCAAACATAATGTCTGAAAACTTGTAGGGAAGAGACTTCCTGTCTCTAAATATATCGTAGCTTTGCTCCAGCTTGATTCTCAAAAGCTCTCTGGCGTTACCCTGATTAACAAACCTGTTGGTTAGAGAGTAGGTTACCTTGTTTTCGGGAAGGATCTTATCCACCTCATCAAAGGGAATTATGTCCTTTTGGTCTGAATGCTCGTCGGGAATGTATTTATACTTGACCTCGGGAATGACAAAATGCCTTATAGTGGAATTTCCTAGAACAAAATCTTTATAAAGCACAGGGCCCCTGGAGTCCACCTCAAAGGAGTACAGAAACCTACTTGTGGGATTGTCCACCTCATCGCCATTTCTGTCCAGTCTCTTGGTCCAGACCGTATAACGCACACCGTACTTAGGAGTTATACTGAACCAGGGAACGGGAGATATGGGCAAAGAGAGCTTCGGATAAAAGTCAAACCTTGAAAGCTTGTGGTCAAAGCGAAGGGTGTCGTTCTTGTTACGATACTTCAGGTACTGGAACTTGGACTCTACATAAAAGGGTGTACTGAAAAGCCTAACTGGATAAAGCTCCCAGTCAAACTGCGGTAACTTGAGCACTTTCTCATCGTAGTTGTCCTCAAGGTCGTCCTGATATCTGGCAAGCACACTGAAACGCATATTATCAAGTCTCTTTACAAGCACGCCGTAACTGTCGTTGTGCTTCTCCACAAACTTCTTAAAGGTCTCGCTTTCTTCCTTCTTGTAAGAAGTTGTGCTGGTCATATCCAGCTTACCGGTAAACTCCCAACCCCACGGTAACCTCTTAAAGGCATTTCCATTCAACTCCCACTTGTCCTTGCTCTCCTCTCCACTCTCATCAAAGTAGTTCCCGTAAAGGCGCAACCACTCGTCCTTGGCAAACCGCTGTCTGTACTCGGCTGCCAACTTGTAGCTTCCATCGGTATAGGGTCTGAACCAAAAGGTGGCATCCTTGTCCCTTGAAATGGCCCAGTAAAAGGGG
>JALWBK010000032.1:4219-4703 GCA_027037155.1 bacterium
ATCCCGTCTTTCTTTTGGTAGTCACCGGGAACATGGCAAAGGGGGAATAAAAGACGGGCACCCTTTTTATCTTACCAACGAGGTTGTAAACCTTGGCAAACTGCTCCCTCTTTATTATCACCCTGCCACCGTAGAAACTCCAGTCGGGGGAAGAGGGGTACTCTGTACAGTTATCGCCACAAGTGGTTAGCGTTCCATGAACAATACTGTACACCTCTCCGGAAAGCTTCTTTATCTTCTCCCCTGAAAAGTAGTAGTAGGGAGGCAAAAAGCCATAGGCTTTATAGGCTATACCCTCCTTCGTCTCTAAATTGAACTCCAACCTCTCACAGACCAAGAGGCTGTTTCTCTCCCACATATACACATGGCCCTGAGCCACAAGATCCTTAGTTTTCTCGTTGAGGCGAAGGTAGTCTGCCTCAAGACGCGTGTCCTTATACCTCACCACCACGTTCCCTTCCGCTACGATAGCGTTGAGGGAAGG
>JALWBK010000033.1 GCA_027037155.1 bacterium
GGCTATGTACTACGAGAAGCCTACCCAGAGGCGCCGTAAGAAGCTTCTGAAGGCTCGCAAGAAGCTGAGAAAGCTCCAGCAGAAGATGAAACAGATGGAAATGTACTGATTTTCCCTTTTTCTTTGTCGGGGGCGTTATGCCCCCGTTTTTAATGCATCCAGAACATGGTTGACAGGGGGAGATAATGTCCTTTTCGCTGAAGGTTTTTACGGGAAATGCCAACAGGGCACTGGCTGAGGCGGTATGTGCTTATTTAGATATACCCCTTGGAGATGCCTTCGTTGGGAGGTTCAGCGACGGTGAGGTGAACGTTCAGATAAAAGAGAGTGTAAGGGGAGATGATGTCTTCGTTATTCAGCCCACCTGCCCTCCTGTCAACGAGAACCTAATGGAACTATTGGTCATGATAGACGCTTTGAAGAGGGCCTCTGCAGGGAGGATAACTGCTGTTATCCCGTATTTTGGTTATGCGAGACAGGATCGTAAAGTGCAGCCCAGGGTGCCCATAAGTGCCAGGCTCGTTGCAGACCTCATCGCCACGGCAGGTGCCAACAGGGTTTTGACTGTTGATCTTCATGCTGGCCAGATACAGGGCTTTTTCAATATTCCCGTGGACAACTTGGCTGCGTACCCCATATTCATTGACTACGTTGAAAAGCATTACCTAAAGGATAACGACTTTGTGGTGGTCTCTCCCGATGCAGGTGGAGTGGAGAGGGCAAGGCTTTTTGCCAAAAAGATGGGATGGCCGCTTGCCATAATAGACAAGAGAAGGGACAAGCCCAATGTGGCGGAGGTCATGCACGTTATAGGCGATGTGAAGGGCAAAAAGGCCCTTATCCTTGATGACATGATTGATACTGCTGGAACCCTTGTAAAGTCAGCTAAAGCGTTGCTTGAGGCGGGTGCAGTTGAGGTTTACGCTGCCGCAACGCATCCGGTCTTTTCCGGCCCTGCCCACGAGAGGATAGAGGACTCGGATTTGAAGGAGGTTATCGTTACGGATACCATTCCTTTGAGGAAAGAGTTTTCTAAGGTAAAGGTGCTTTCTATAGCCCAGATGCTGGGAGAGGCTATTAGAAGGATTCACCACGAAGAATCTGTCAGTTCCCTATTTAGGTAAGGAGGTGGTTTTATGGAGGTCTTTCAGGCGGTAGTGAGGGAGGGAAGAGGTAAAGGTGAAGCAAGAAAACTCAGGAGGCAGGGGTATATCCCCGCTGTTATATACGGAGGAGATCTTGGCAACAAACCTCTGGCTGTGGTTGCCAAAAGCATAATAAAGCACCTCAAGGGAGAGGTGAGTGAGGCCAAGATCTGGAAGCTGAACATTGAGGGAGTTGGTGAAAAGGACGTGATTATCAAGGATGTTCAAAAGCATCCCGTTACCGGTGAGGTTCTTCACGTGGATTTCTACGAGATTACCTACGGACAGCTAGTTTCACTGGCTGTACCTGTTAAGCTGGTTGGTGAGCCCGTGGGAGTAAAAAGGGGCGGAACACTTCAGCTGCTCATGGATGAGATAGAGATTGAGTGTTTGCCAAGAAATATTATTGAAGAGCTTGAGATTGATGTGAGCAGCTTGGATATAGGCGATACGCTGTTTGTTAGAGACATACAGGTGCCTGAGGGTATAAAGATCACAGAGGATCCTGATCAGCCTGTTGTTACCATTGTTGAGGAGACGGAAGAGGAGGCTCCTGCAGAAGAGGAGGAAGAGCTGGGTACTGAAGAGTGATAACGAAGCTCATAGTGGGCCTCGGCAACCCTGGCGAAGAGTACAGGTGTACGCGACATAACTTTGGCTTTATGGTGTTGGACATTCTCTCTGACCGTTGGTCTATCCCCTTGGATTCCGAGGGGGATTTTTCTGTTTACGGCCGCGGTAGGGTTGGAGAAACGGAGGTTTATCTAATAAAGCCCCTCACCTATATGAACTGTTCGGGAGTTGCTCTAAAGGAATGGTTTGAGCGTTTCCCAGTGGAGGAAGATACGGTTCTCGTTGTGCATGACGACTTGGATCTACCGGAGGGTGAGGTGCGCATGAAAAGGGGTGGAGGCCATGGAGGCCACAGAGGACTCATGTCCATCTTTGAAGAAACAGGTAAAAATAACTTTTCCAGAGTGCGCATAGGAACTGGACGGCCTCCTGGTAGGGAGCGGGATAGGGAGGCCATTGTTGAGTGGCTGTTGACCCCTTTGGACTCTGCAAAAATTGAAGAGTTGAAAGTTTCCTTTGATAAGGCAGCAAAGTGTGTTGAAGATTTCGTGCTTTGTGGTATAGAAAGGGCGATGGAGCGGTGTAACAGGAAAACGAAGTTTTAGTCTAAATCGCGGGAGGTGGCGCTATGGAATACTGGGTAGTGTATGCACCGCTAATGGGTATTTTGGGTCTTGTGGTGGCGGGGTTGATTTTCCTCTATGTGAAGTCTCAGCCTACCGGAAATGAGGTTATGTACGAGATTTCTGAGATGATCCATGCTGGAGCCATGGCTTTCCTTAAGAGGGAGTACAAGATTGTTATTGGCTTCGTCATTGTTGTGGCTGTGTTGTTGGCTATCTTCCTTGGATTCTGGACGGGAGTTGCCTTTGTTGTTGGTGCTTTCTGTTCTGCCTTAGCAGGCTTCTTTGGCATGAAGGCTGCAACCAGGGGTAATGTGAGAACCGCCGCTGCTGCTAACGTGTACGGGCAGGATAGGGCCCTTGCCACTGCCTTCTTCAGCGGTGCTGTGATGGGCCTTTCGGTGGCGAGCTTGGGACTGCTTGGTTTGGGAGTGCTCTTCCTCATCTTTGGTGAGGTTCAGCCCCAGGTGCTCAACGGTTTCGCTATGGGAGCGTCTTTCTTCGCCCTCTTCGCCAGGGTGGGAGGAGGTATCTACACCAAGAGCGCCGATGTTGGAGCTGACCTTGTAGGTAAGGTGGAGGCCGGTATCCCTGAGGATGACCCCAGGAACCCTGGTGTTATCGCTGATAACGTTGGAGACAATGTGGGTGACGTTGCTGGTATGGGAGCCGATCTCTTTGAGTCCTATGTTGAGTCTGTGGTTGCCTGTATCGCTATTGCCGTTGCCATGGGCTTGGCTCCTCAGGAGACCTTTAGGTGGATGGTTTATCCCATCATCATGATCATGGTGGGACTGTGTGCTTCCATCCTTGCCGTTTTGTCCATGGTGATCTTTAAGAATATGAATCCTGCTGCGGCGCTTCGTTACTCTACCTTTGTGGCTGCCATTGTCTTCGTGGTGCTTGCCTATCCTGTGGCAAAAGGACTGGGACTGCCTACAGGCGTTTTTTGGTCTATCCTTATTGGAACCGTGGTGGGAATTGCTATCGGTCTTATCACCGAGTACTACACCTCTGGTAAGCCTATAGTCACCATAGCTGAGTCTGCCCAGACTGGAGCTGCAACAGATATAATCCAGGGCTTTGCCGTGGGTATGGAGAGCGTTGGCTTGCCGCTGCTTCTCATTGCTTTGGGAGTCTTCTTCGCTTACAAGGCCGCTGGCCTTTACGGAATAGCCCTTACCGCCGTGGGCATGCTTGGTACCATTGGGGTCACCATGTCCGTTGATGCTTACGGACCTGTGGCTGATAACGCTGGTGGTATAGCGGAGATGGCTGAGCTTGGTCCCGAAACCAGGAGAATTACCGACAGCCTTGATGCCCTTGGGAACACCACCGCTGCCATAGGGAAAGGCTTTGCTATAGGTTCTGCGGCCATGACAGCTCTTGCTCTCTTCTCCGCTTACTCCTCAACAGTGGGGCTGAAGGCTATAGACGTGACTAAGGCAGATGTGGTGGCTGGAGTCTTCATCGGTGGTGCCATTCCCTTCGTGCTTGGCTCCATGACCATGAAGGCTGTTGGAAGGGCTGCTTTTGCTATGGTTGAGGAAATTAGGCGTCAGTTCAGGGAGATTCCTGGACTGCTTGAGGGTAAGGCCAAGCCAGACCCTGCCAGGTGTGTGGATATTGCTACCATCAACGCTTTGAAGGAGATGATTGCCCCCGGCGTGGGTGCCGTTATCGCCCCGGTGCTTGTTGGATTCCTGCTGGGTCCAGAGGCTCTTGGTGGTATGCTTGCCGGTGCTACCCTCTCTGGTGTGCTTTTGGGGATCCTTATGGCCAACGCTGGCGGTGCCTGGGATAACGCCAAGAAGTACATTGAGGCTGGGCACTTTGGCGGTAAAGGCTCCGATGCTCACAAGGCTGCTGTGGTGGGTGATACCGTTGGAGATCCCTTCAAGGATACCACCGGTCCTGCCATGAACATTCTCATCAAGCTCATGTCCATCGTTTCTCTTACCATCGCTCCTTTGCTCAAGCACATGATTAAGTAAGAGGTTTACTTTTAGAGGGCTAAGGGGACCCAAGTGGGTCCCCTTTTTGTTTATCTGAGAGGGTTTCTTTTGGGATGGCCGAAGGTGTATCTACAGTTTCTGAGCTTTACCGTAAGTCCTCTGTAAGGGCTGTACCGCATGGTGAAGGGTCCTTTTAGTTTGCGTACCGGTGTGCCGGTGCAGGCATCAGTATCTAAGGCTCTGTAGCGGCCTCCTGCCACAGGGAAGGTGGTGTTTCTGCCTCTTATGCGGGCCGTGAAGTGAACCGTTGAGCCAAACAGGTATACGTTGTGAGGGTTACATACGGGTTCAACGCTTATGTAACCCTCAACTGTGTCGTCGTTGTTAACATTGAAATAGATG
>JALWBK010000034.1 GCA_027037155.1 bacterium
AAGGTTATTGGGTGCAGAAACGTAGAGGTGGATAAAAGGTGCAGCGGAAAGCGTTAGTGTGGATCATAGCTATTTTGCTCTTTTTTGCTGGTGTTTCCCAGGCGGGAAAGCATCAGCGGTATGTGGTGAGGGAAGGGGATACACTCTGGACCATTTCCCAGCGCTTTTACGGTAGTCCCCTGTACTGGTACTTTGTCTGGGAGTCTAATAAGGATAAGGTGAAGAATCCCCACTGGATATATCCCGGCGAAGTCCTTTTGATTCCTCCCAGAGAGGAGGTGCTTGGGAAACCTGCTGTTAAAATGAAAAAACCTGGAAAGCCCCTTTTTACTTGGCAGATGCAGGTCTTTGTCCCGTACATTACGCGCCATCTACCCAAGGAATACGGATACGTGTCCAAGGAGGCTTTTGATCCTGAAAAGACCCTCTACAGTAAATGGGATTATTTCAATGTAAGGTTGGTTGATGGTGCTGTAAATGTGGATGATACACTGTTGGTGTACAGAGTTTTGGATAGGGATTTCCGGCATCCGTTGACGGACAGGTGGCAGGGCTATTTGGTTAAAAACTTGGCTGTTGCCAAGGTGGTGAAGGTGAAAGGTGGGATGGCTTTGGCTCAGGTGCTTGTGAACAGCGAGTCGGTGATGGAGGGAGATGTTGTTACGGTGTTTCGTATGCCGGAGCCCATTTACAAGTTAAACTATGATGTTGGTTCTGTGCAGGCGAAGGTGATAACCTTTGAAGAGGGCAAGACCCAGCCTCTTTTAGGAGACATAGCCTTGGTTGATGCAGGTGGTTTGCAGCCTGGAGATGTGCTTTTTGTATATCAGAGACCCTGGAATAAGGTGATAGCTGAGCTTGTGGTGCTTAAAAGTACAGATATTGCAAGTACCTGTTATATTAACAAGTTGAACAGGGGCTTTGAGATTGGCGCTGATGTGGCTTCTAAAGCGCTTTTGGAGATGAGGTGATGGCGGTTCCTCAGGAGCTCAGGGAGATTCTGGTTTGTCCTCAGTGCAAAGGGGATCTGGAGTATGTAGAAGAGCCTGAAGCCTTTATCTGTCGTGCCTGTGAGTTGGTTTATCCGGTGAAGGACGATATACCCATAATGCTTGTGGAAGAGGCCATTCCTTTAGAGCAGTGGCAGAAAAGCTCTGGTTAGTTTTCTAAAAATCTGCTAAAACTCCCCTCGTGTTTTTCATAACTCATTTCTTGAGGAGGTTGCTGTGGAGGTAGAGAACAAGATCCTTAAGGACTTGCGGGAGAAGTTAGAGAAGTTCAGGCAGATGGGTATCAACCCCTATCCCAATCGCTACAAGATCACCCACAGAATTGGTGAGATAGTGGATAGATTCAAGGAGGAGTACGACCAGCAGAAGCTGGAGTCCTTTGGTGAGGTCTCGTTGGCGGGACGCATGATGTCTCTGAGACTTCACGGAAAGATATCCTTTGCCCACATAAAGGACCAGACGGGGAAAATTCAAATCTTTGTTCAAAGGGATGTGGTTGGTGCTGACTTTTACAGGAATGTCTTTAAGAAGTTGGATGTGGGAGACATTATAGGCGTTAAGGGCCATCTCTTCAGGACAAAGACAGGGGAGCTGACTGTCAACTGCAAGGAGGTCACGCTCCTTTCCAAGGTGTTGAGGCCCTTGCCGGAAAAGTGGCACGGTTTAAGGGACATAGAGACCAGGTACAGACAACGCTATTTAGATCTTATCGTGAATGAAGACTCCAGAAGGGTCTTTGAGATAAGGAGCGAGGTGATAAGGCTCATAAGGGAGTATCTCGTATCCAAGGGGTTTGTGGAGGTGGAGACCCCTATGATGCAACCCATACCGGGTGGTGCTGCGGCAAGGCCCTTCGTCACGCATCACAACGCCTTGGACATAGATTTGTACCTCAGAATAGCCCCTGAACTTTACCTTAAGAGACTGGTGGTGGGCGGTTTTGACAGGGTCTTTGAGCTGGGCAAATGCTTCAGGAACGAGGGCATATCCTCTATGCATAATCCAGAATTTACCATGGTGGAGTTCTATATGGCCTATGCCGATTACAGGGATCTGATGGAGCTCACTGAGGACATGATCTCCAGCATAGTCAAAAAGATCCATGGGATCACAAAGATCACGTATCAGGGGCAGGAACTGGACTTTACCCCTCCTTGGAGGAAGGTGAGCTTTTATGAGGCGTTGGTGGAGATTGGAGGGGTGCCGGAGAGCGTGATCCACGATGAGAAGAGGGCAAGGGAGCTGGCAAAGGACCTTGAGATAGATGTGGATACGATACAGAGCCATGGTAAGGTCTTGGGAGAGATCTTTGAGAAGACCGTGGAGGATAAGCTGATTCAGCCCACCTTCGTTTACGATTATCCGAAGGATATATCACCCCTTGCCAAGAGCAAAGAGGATGATCCCGATCTTGTGGAGCGCTTTGAGCTGATGGTGGCAGGAAGAGAGATCGCCAACGCGTACACTGAGTTGAACGATCCCTTGGATCAGAAGGAGCGCTTTCTGCAACAGCTCAGGGAACGGGCTGCAGGGGACGAGGAGGCCCACAGGATGGATGAAGACTACATTGTGGCCCTTGAGTATGGGCTTCCTCCCACGGCAGGTGAGGGTATCGGCATAGATAGATTGGTGATGCTTGTTGCCGATGCACCTTCCATAAGGGATGTGATCCTCTTTCCCACTTTGAGGCCTGAAAGGGATGAATGAGCGTTGAGGCCAAAATAGCTCTGAGGCATCTCAGGCCCAAAAGGGGCAAGGGGCTGCTCTCTGTGGTGAGCCTCGTTTCTATTTTAGGTGTCACCCTTGGTGTGGCAGCACTGATAATCGTGCTTTCGGTGATGAGTGGTTTTAGCTATCACATAAGAAAGAGCATTGTGGATGCTACCCCTCATATCTACGTGCTGAGTTACAACGGTCAGGTGCCTGAAGAGAAGAAAGCTTCTTTGGAGCGCAAGATTAAAAGCGTTAAGGGTGTGAAGTCTGTTGCTCCCTTTATACTCGCCCAGGCTATGCTCAAGTATAGAGACGAGGCAACTGGTGTTACTGTAAGGGGTGTGGATGCCGATGCGGAAAAGAGTATAACCAATCTCCCTGAGAAGGTGGTGGTAGGGGACTGGAACTGCATCAAAAAGGGAGGAGTGCTTTTAGGCAAGGGTTTGGCAGAGTCCATGGGAATATTTGTTGGAAACAAAGTCACTTTGATCACCTCTTCCTTTAGGATCACCCCCTTTGGTGTTGTACCAAGGGGGATGACGGTGGAGGTGTGCGGCATTTACGATACCGGGATTTACACCATAGATTCCTCTTTGGTTGTTGCATCCATTGAGACGGTGCAGAAGCTTAAGGGAGCCAAGGGGGAGATATCCGGCTTTGAGGTGGCGGTTTCTGACATTTACAGGGCCTCTGCCATTGCCGATGATATAGCAAAGGTGCTCGGCTATCCCTTCTGGACCAACGACTGGATCAGGATGAACAAGCCCTTATTTTCGGCTATGAAGTTGGAGAAGTTTGCCATGTTTCTGGTGCTTGTGCTGATAATCATAGTTGCCTCCTTTAGCATAGTGAGCACCCTCTCTCTCACGGTTATGGATAAGGCAAAGGATATAGCCATACTTTCGGCCATGGGAATGACTAAAAAAAGAATTCAGAAGATATTCCTCTACCAAGGTCTGTTTATGGGGCTTGTTGGGATTGCAACCGGACTGGTGATAGGTCTTGGGGTCTGCTTTGCTTTGAAGCGCTACAGGATCATCACCTTGCCCCAGGACGTGTACTATATAAGCTATCTGCCGGTGAGGGTAAGTCCGTTAGATGTGCTATTGGTGTGTGTGGTTGCCTTAATCATAAGTCTGGCGTCCACGTACTATCCCGCGAGGCAGGCTGCTTCTTTGAATCCGGTGGAGATACTCAGACATCAATAGCTGTTTTAAAGCCCGCCAAAGCGCCGCTCGCGGTTTTTGTAGTCCTCTATGGCCTTTAAGAACTCTTCTTTGGTAAAGTCTGGCCAGAGCGTTTTGGTGAAGTACAGTTCCGTGTACGCTAACTGCCACAGCATGAAGTTGCTGATTCTCATCTCTCCACTGGTTCTGATGAGAAGATCTGGTTCGGGCATGGATGGATGGTAGAGGAACTTGGAGAAGAGCTCTTCATCTATGTCTTCGGGATTGATACTGTTTTCTAAAACGCGCTTTACGATCTTTTTGACTGCATCCACAATCTCGGCTCTGCCACCGTAGTTTAGAGCCAAGTTTAGGGTGAGCCCCGTGCAATTTTTAGTGGCCTCTATGGTCTGCTCTATCTCTTTAACAACCTCTTTAGGAAGTTGAAGGATCTGCCCCATAACTGTGAATCTTACGTTGTTTTTGATGAACTTTTCCCTCTTGTTCACTAAAAACTCTTTGAGAAGATGCATAAGAAACTCTACCTCTCCCTTGGGACGCTTCCAGTTCTCAGTGGAGAAGGCAAAGAGGGTAAGGTACTTTATGCCTATTTCTGCTGAGACTTCGGTGATCTCTTCTGCCCTTTCAACGCCCTTTTTGTGTCCGTGTATCCTGTGTAAACCTCTCTGCTGAGCCCACCGTCCGTTCCCATCCATTATT
>JALWBK010000035.1 GCA_027037155.1 bacterium
GCTCAACTTTAGAGTGTTTACGTTGAGGAGGTATCGTGAACGGCCTTTCAGGATAGTGGTTGATGTTCTCAAACCGCAGAAGGAGATAGCGAAGCTGAAGAGAAAGAGGGAGCTTTCTGCCTATGAAGCAAGAAAGGGACATAAGTACATCGTTGTTATAGATCCTGGGCATGGAGGTAGTGATCCTGGAGCTATAGGGTTGTACGGTATTAGGGAGAAAGATATCGTTTTTGATATAAGCAAGAGGGTAGCGTACTACTGTAACAGAGATCCTGAACTCAGAGCCTTTCTTACAAGAACCGGCGATTACTACATATCCCTTGAAAAAAGGGTGGAGATAGCTCACGATTACGGTGCGGATCTTTTCGTTAGTGTGCATTCAAACAAGGCTCCCAATACCGGTTTTAAGGGGGTTATGGCGTTTTTGTTGTCGCGAAGAGGTGTGAGAACTGGGCTGGCGAAGCTCTTGGAGAATGTGGAGAATGCTGAGGATATGGTGAAGGACATCAAGCTTTCAAAGACTAATAGAAGGGTTAATAAGGCGGTTCTAAAGGTTGCGTACGACTATTCGGTTACAGAGGGGGAGAGGGCGGCAAAGCTTATATTAGAGTACATCTCTTTCGTTTCCAAGATGGAGAACAGGGGGATAAGAAGGGCGAGCCTAAAGGTTCTCAAAAATCCTGGTATTCCCTCAATGCTTTTGGAGATAGGTTTTCTCTCCAATAGGGAGGATGTGGCTAAATTGCGCAGTCCTTCCTACAGGGATAGGATAGCGTATGGGATCTATAGGGGGATAAAAGCCTTCTTCAAGTGGAAGGATAGGATAAAGAGGGAGAGGTACTATCTTGTGAAGAGGGGAGACACCCTGTGGAAGATAGCAAGGGCTTACAACGTGAGCGTCAAGGCCATTGTTAAGAAGAACAAACTAAAGGGAACGAAATTGTATCCTGGAATGAAGTTGGCGCTTCCTTAGTGGAGGATGTATGAGAGAAAAGGTGCTTTCAAGGCTGTGTAATGTTAAGGATCTTCCGAGTTTTCCGGAAATTGCCGCTGAGTTGATGAGCATTGTGTCAAGGGAGGATTTTTCAGTAGGGGATCTAAAAAAGATCATTGAGAAGGACCCTGGGCTTGTGACTAAGATCTTGAAGGTAGCCAATTCCTTTGCCTTCAATCCTGTGGGCAAAGAGATAACCTCCATTGAGAGGGCTATAATACAGCTTGGGGTCAACAATCTGGTTCCTATTGTGGTGGGGCTCAGTGTTATTCAGTTGAATAAATACGTGGATGAGAGGTTTAATGCGGAGCTTTTTTGGAAGCACTCCTACACCTGTGCCCATGTGGCTAAGAGGTTGGCTGCTCGCTTCAAGCTTCCTGAAGGTGAAGCCTTCACGGCGGGCCTTCTGCACGATATTGGGAAATTAGTTCTCTTTTCTCTGTATCCCGTTGAGTATATGAAGGCCCTTGAGCTCTCTAAAGAGAGGAATCTCTTTTCCTTTGAGGCTGAAAGGGAAGTTTTTGGTATAGATCACTGTGAGGTGGGAGAGTACGTGATTGATCATTGGGGGTTGCCGAAGCTTTTGAGGGAGGTGGTCAGGTATCATCATAGCCCCAATGAAGCTACAAACCACAAGAAGTTTACTGCACTGGTGGGGGTGGCGGATCTCTTTTCCAGGGTAACGGGACTGTATTACAACAGGGACTTCAAAGGCGTTGATCTGCTTAATGAGCCGGCTTGGAAGATACTCACAGGCGAAGAAGAGGATCCTGAGTCTCTGCTTTTGCCTGTTTATACCGACGCGGAGGATGCGATAGCCTTTGCAGAGATTGCGTGGGGAAGGATATGAAGGTGGATAGGAATCTCCTTGAACAGCTTTCCAGCATAATCTATGCAAAGGCAGGGCTGTTTCTGCAGCGCAGGGACTTGGACAAGCTAAAGAGCTTTATTGAAAAGCAGATATCGGCCGGTAAGTTTAAGAGCCCTCAGGATGTGTTGAGGGAGGCTACAAGGTCAAGGAGCTTTCTCAACGAGCTGCTTGATGTGGTTACCATAAACGAGACGTACTTTTTCAGACATAAGAGCCACTTTGATGTACTTCAAAACAAGATCCTGCCAGAGTTCTTTTCCCAAAGGGGTAAGGTGAAACTGTGGAGTGCGGGCTGTTCCACAGGGGAGGAGCCCTATACCCTTGCCATCGTTGCCAAAGAGGTTCAAAAGAGCCTTGGCAGGGGTATGGTGCAGGTGGTGGCGAACGATGTGAGCCAGGAGGCCATAGCCAAGGCCAAAGAGGGTGTGTACAATCAATACTCCATAAGGTTTGTCCCTCCGGATATCCTTGACAGGTACTTTGAGAAGTTGCCGGACGGTAGGTACAGGGTAAAGGATGAGGTAAGGTCATTGGTTCAGTTTATGCTACTTAGCATAACCAGTGAGACGGATATGGCGAGGATAAGAAACATGGTAGATGTGGCCATGTGCCGCAATGTACTCATCTATTTTGACGAGAACTCCAGGAAGAAGGCGCTTCAGCTCATAGCGGATAATCTCAGGATTGGGGGATACCTCTTTTTGGGCCCTGCGGAGAGTGCTCGTGGTGTGGTTAAGAACCTAAAGATGGTACTGTTTCCAGGGGCTGTGGCTTATAGGAAGGAGTCGGCATGATAAAAGGGGTATCCTTTGATTTTTGGGAGAGCCTCTTTGGCTTTGTTCGGCAGGATGTGCTTGAGCAGATAAGATACGAGAGGACCCGTTCCTTTGCGGATTTACTGGGAAAGCCCGAAGGTGTGGTCTCCGATGCTTTTTACACTGCTGTGTCTGAGCTGCATCGGTGGAGGGAGGCTACGGGATTTGAGTTCTGTGTAGATGATCTCTTGAGGAAGTTTCTTGAGAAGCTTGGTGCGCCTGAGGAGTACTTGCCGCAGTGCCACAGGATCTTTGTGGATGTGATAGTTAAACACTTTCCAGGTCCTAATCCGGGAGCTGTGGAGGCGGTTAAATTATTGAAGGAGAAGGGGTTTAAGTTAGCGGTTCTTTCCAACACCATCCACGGAGAGGTGGAGAGGTCCCTTTTAAAGAGCTACGGCCTTGACAGGTACTTTGACGTAATTGGACTTTCCTGTGAGTTGGGCGTTAGGAAGCCCAGAAGGGACATATTCTCTTGGGTTGTGAATAGACTTGGACTTAGGCCTGCTGATGTGCTTCACATAGGCGATGATGTTAGGGCAGATGTGGTGGGAGCCCTTGGTGCAGGGTTATGGGCAGGGCAGTACTTAAAGGATAGCAGTGAGCCGTTTCCCCTTGCCCATGTGCATGTGAGAAGCTGGCTTGAGCTACCCGAAAGGCTGGAGGAACTGGGTGGAAGGTAGGATAAAGGATACCAACATAGTGGTTTTTGATACGGAAACCACTGGACTTGCTGTGGACTCTTATGTGGTGGAGATAGGAGCCGTTAAGTTGAGGGATGGGAGGGTTATAGATACCTTTACGAAACTTATAAGACCACCTATTCCCATTCCCTCCGACGTTGTGAGGGTGCATGGTATAGACAACGAAAAGGTGAAGAACGCACCTGTTTTTGCGGAGGTAGTGGACAAGTTTTTGGAGTTCATCGATGGTGCTGTTCTTGTTGCCCATAATGCACCCTTTGATATGAAGATACTCACCTCAAATATCCTAAGAACGGGAAGGAGGTTGCCCGATAATCCGGTCCTTGATACGTGCAAGGCTTTAAAGAATCTATTTCCCAACATGCCTT
The DNA here is from genome assembly GCA_027037155.1 of bacterium. Classification (GTDB taxonomy): domain Bacteria; phylum Thermosulfidibacterota; class Thermosulfidibacteria; order Thermosulfidibacterales; family Thermosulfidibacteraceae; genus Thermosulfidibacter. Next base: position 3,753 of record JALWBK010000035.1, read on the forward strand.
CTTACTCCTTGAGGTATCTTGCCAGGCACTTTGGCAGTCCCTATGGGGGCTTTCATCGGGCGCTTTCCGATGCCGAGCATACTGCTTACGTATTCTTACACACTATGAACAAATGTGGTGTAGATTCTGAAAGTCCTGTTGAAGAGTTGATGAAGCTTTTTGGCCCCCCACTCTTTTTCCACCAGTATAGACACATCTTTAAGCTTCAGGAGCCCAGCGATTTGAAAGGGCATATCATAAGGGCTATTGAGAGGGGGTATTGTTTGGATCTTTACCTGCGTTGTGCGGATCCGGAAGTGGGGGTGTTGAAAAGGAGGGTTGCTCCACTTAATTTATTTACAAGTCGTGGAAGGTGGTATCTCAGGGCTATGTGTATAGCTGAAAATAGAGAGAGGGTGTTTAGACTTGACTCGATCACCAAAATTAAAGTGGTGGAGTTATGCGTAAGTTAGAGCTTGGAACACCTGTTATACTGGGAAATATGCTGCTGATACCGATTCTTGGAGATGAGTGTATACTTGAGGTAATCCCCCTTGAGGAGGGCCAGGCAAGGGGGTTGAGGATAAAGGAGACAGGTGCCATAGACAGGGCTGTGGTGGAGAATCCTTTGGAATACGATGTCTTTGTGATGGATGGAGAAGAGCTGTTAGGTGCCAGACAGGACAGGATAGCGGTGCACTCAGAAGTGGTGTCTAAAGAGAGTGAAATAGAGATAGATGTGGTCTGTGTGGAGAAGGGAAGATGGGAAGGTGAAGGAGATTTTAAGGTTGGGTTTACCGCTTTTCCAAGGTTGAGAATGAGCTTGAGTTTTGGCTCAAAAGATGGACTTCAGGAGACGGTTTGG
>JALWBK010000036.1:0-345 GCA_027037155.1 bacterium
ACCTTCACCTTTTCAAGTACCACGTAAGGAGCAACTCCTATGGCTCGGGTTCCAATTCTCAGCACCCTCACCGTATCAACGCTTCTAACAATAGCAAGCAGGTCCTCCAGCCATTCCGAAGGGAGTGTAAAGGGATCTCCACCCGAAACAAGCACGTCCTCTATCTCAGGATGGGCCTTAAGATAGTCTCTTAAAAAGGCAAAGTCTTCAAAGGCAAAGGGAGGCTTCTTCCAGTTCCTCTTCCTCATACAGAACCTACAATGCATAAAGCATCTGTTGGTGGAAAGAACGAGAAGCCTGTTGGCATACCTTCTTACGAGATAGGGATGTTCTGTAGATCCATCC
>JALWBK010000036.1:355-4562 GCA_027037155.1 bacterium
TCAAAGGCTCAGGATTCGCTACCCTTTGAGCGAGTTCAACAAAGTATTTTGTACACCTAAAAGGGTAAACTTTCTCCACATCTTTCGCATCTTCAAAGGCCTTGGCTGGCAAATTTAAAAGGCTTTCTATTTGTGAAACTTTGGTATATATTAGCATAGCGAAAGCCTTTAAACACCAAAACCGAAACTTTTACAATAAGGAGGGCAGCATGAACCTGAAAGAGATACTTGAAACCTACACTCCGAAGGTCCCTGAGGATGAGCTAAAAAACAGGGTAAAGGCATTTCAAAAGGAGTTAGAGGCAGACTGTGCCCTGCTCATACATCCGCCCGACATATATTACTACGCCGGGACCAAACAGGAAGGGTTTTTGCTGATTCCCAAAGAGAGTGAACCAAAATTTCTTGTACTCAAACATGCAGAAAGGGCCTCCTTTGAGTGTCCCTTTGAGGTGATACCCTTAAAATCAACAAAAGTATTAGGCGATACAGTCAAGGAGTTGGTACCCAGCGTGAAGAGCATAGCCACCGAACTGGATGTGATAACACTTGCCCTCTACAAGAGGCTCACAAAAATGCTGTCAGAGGTTCAGTTCACCGATGTGTCTCAGAAGATAAGGCTACAGAAGGCCGCAAAATCTGAGTGGGAGATAGAGACATTAAAGAAGTGTGCCTTCATCGTGATGCAGGCTTATGAAAAGGTGATTGAGAGCGTAAAGGAAGGCATGACGGAGTTAGAGCTGAACGCCTTGGCAGTAGCGGAGCTTAGAAAAAACGGCCACGAATTTGGCGAGACCATGCGTGGAGGAAGGATGGAAGGCTTTGCAGGACACATACTTTCAGGCATTTCCGCCGCCACACCCAGCTATATGAATGCTCCGCTAAACGGGATAGGCATCTCACCAGCCATGCCTGCAGGGCCCAGCTTCAAGCAGATCAAAAGGGGAGAAACTATACTCTTTGACTTCTTCGGCACCTATATGGGCTATCTCGTGGATATGACCCGCACCTTTGGACTCTCACCTATACCCCAGAAATTGAAAGATGCCTATCAAGTAGTTACAGAAATGCACCAGTACCTGAAGGAGAATATGAAGGCAGGAAGCAACGCCCTTGATATCTTTAACGGAGTGATTGAAATTGCTCAAAAGTCACCCTTTGCCGAAAACTTTATGGGATATCCCGGAAACAAGGTGAACTTCATAGGACACGGTGTGGGAACGGAGATCAACGACTTTCCCTTCCTCGCCAAAGGTCTTGAGATGGAGCTAAAGGAGAATATGGTAATAGCTGTGGAGCCCAAGTTCCTCTTCCCTGAAATTGGCGCAGTTGGCATGGAAAACACCTACCTCATAACGAAGGATGGTGCCGTCAGCTTGACACAATCGCCTGAAGAACTCATAGAAAAGTAAAAAACGGGAGGGAAACTCCAAATGGGCGCACAGATAAGGACGTTCCTACTGCTCAGCGTGCTCACGGTGCTTTTTGTGGTGCTGGGTAGGGTTATCGGTGGACAAACGGGCATGGTAATAGCCTTCTGTTTTGCCTTGGTTATGAACTTCTTTGCCTACTGGTTTAGCGACAAAGTCGTTCTCGCCATGTACAGGGCAAGGCCTGTCAGCGAAGCGGAGGCGCCAGAGCTTTACCGTATAGTCAGAACCCTCTGCCAAAGGGCGAATCTGCCCATGCCCAAGATATATATCATACCAACCCAGACCCCAAACGCCTTTGCCACAGGAAGAGATCCTAAACACGCTGCCGTTGCCGTCACTGAAGGGATTTTGAGGCTTTTGACGGAAGAGGAACTCATGGGCGTGCTTGCCCACGAGCTTGCCCATATAAAGCACAGGGACATTCTCATCCAAACCGTTGCCGCCACCGTGGTGGGTGCCATAACCATGTTGGCTGACTGGGGCAGATGGATGCTCTTCTGGGGTGCCTTAGGAGGAGATGAAGAAGACAACAACCCCTTAGGGCTTATTCTCTCCATTGTGCTTTTGGTGGTTATTCCAATAGCTGCTGTGCTGATAAACCTTGCCATTTCCCGCTCCAGGGAGTACTACGCCGACGAAGGCGGGGCGAAGATCTGTGGCAATCCGCTGTACCTCGCCAATGCCCTCAGAAAGTTAGCTTATGGAGTTGAAAAAATACCGATGGATGCCAATCCTGGTACCGCTCACATGTTCATCGTGAATCCGTTGAAGGGAGATGGCATAATGAGTCTACTCTCCACACATCCTCCCATTGAGGAGAGAATAAGAAGGCTGGAGAGAATGGCGGGAATAGCCTGATGGCGAATACAGAAAAGATCATATCTGAGATATGCCCTCTTATAACCAAGGAGGAGAGCGAGTTAACGGAATCGGAAAAGAAAAGACTCACATGGACTATGCTCAAAACCATTCAGTTCATGAACAAGGCCAACATCCTTCCCACTCCCACAGTCTTCTTCCGGTGGTTTTTGGTACATTGCTATCTCCTCCATAAAGGAATTAAGAATCCCTCCTACGAAGCCCTTTTTAACACCTACGATTCCATAGAAGAGAAGCTGGAGAAGGTAGAACTGTACGATCCCCTGTGTAGCGAAAATGCAACAGTTGCAGCAAACATTAAAGAGGTGATAAGGGAGCTAATCAAACTCATTGACTCAGTAGAAAGGCTTATACAGGATGCAAAGGCAAGAATTGATGAAGCGGTAAAGAACCTTCTTGACAAAGAGCACCTCACTCCAGAAGATGTGAAGGAGTTTCACGAAACCCTCAACAAGACCCAGAAAGAGCTCATTACCGAGATAGAACTTATCATAGAGAGACTTCAGAGGGTTCACCACACTTTAGAAGAGACAGAAGAAAAAATCCCCGCCCAGCTTACCGAGTGTATGAAGATTAACGTGTTCAGAGCCATAGTCAAAAGGCTCATATCAAGGCTCATCAACACAGGGCAGTACTTCACCTTCATGCTTATAAGGGCCAATAACTGGCCATCTATTCAAAAACTGCCCAAGGATGTAAGAATAGAGTTCCTCAACAGGGTATGTATAGCGATAAAATCTGAGCTGAGAAGCATTGATTACGTAAGCTGCTTTGAAGAGGAAGGGCTCTTTGCGGTGGCCATAAGAAACGTTGGACTGAAGATAGCCCATCGCGTTGCCAAGCGCATACAGGACACCCTGGAAGGAGTAAGTATCCTCCATAAAGACGGGATAGTGTACAGTACCTTCGCCTTTGCCCTTATTGAAGGAAAGCCTCATCATACCTTTGACAGCTTAGTGGAGACGGGCAAAAAGATCCTATCCCTTTGCGATACAAAAGAAAACTCCATAAAATCGGAAGTGGACCTGGTAGGGAAAGAGCTGTAAAATTCTCAACGCCTCTTTGGTATCCCAAGGGCCGATAGGATAAACTCTGTAGCGGGAAAGCGATTTAGCGTGTAAAAATGTAGATACCTGACCCCTGCATCCAAGAGCTCCCTACACTGCCTCACCGTGTACTCTATCCCAGCCTTCTTCAAATCCTCTGGTTTATCCTTGTATTTTTCCACGATCTTCATAAGCTCTTCGGGGATAGTTGCACCGCACAACTGGGTAAACCTAACGATCTGATTGTAGCTGGTCACGGGAAGTATGCCGGGGATTATGGGCACCTCAACTCCTTTACTCCTTGCAAGCTCCACAAAGTTGAAGTAGTACTCGTTTTTGAAGAAGAGCTGGGTAACCACAAAGTCCGCACCCTTGTCCACCTTAAGCTTTAAGTACTCCACATCCTTTTCCAAAGAAGGGGCCTCAGGATGACCTTCGGGATACCCTGCCACCCCCACGCAGAAGCCATTGTTCCGATGGATAAACTCAACCAGTTGATAAGCGTATCTAAAGCCATCCTCTGGAAATCTAAAATCTGGATCGCTGGGAATGTCCCCTCTTAAAGCCAAGATATTCTCTATTCCCTCCCTCTTCAAAACCAAAAGGGTCTCCCTCAACTTCTCCTTAGTAGATGAGACGCAAGTTAAATGTGCTACAACGTTAAAGGCCAGCCTCCTCAACTGAGAAGCTATCTCTATGCTCTTATCGTGGGTGCTACCCCCAGCACCGTAAGTAACCGAAACGAAATCCGGGTTCCACTGCTTCAGACGCTCCACAGTGTCCCAGAAAATCTTTTCATCCTCAGGCCTTTTAGGCGGAAAAAACTCGTATGAGATGATCAGCCCATCC
>JALWBK010000037.1 GCA_027037155.1 bacterium
TGTTAAACCATCTCAAATACAGGAGGAAGGCCTTTCTGTTGTCAATGCTTTCTTTGCCTTTCATACCACTATCACCCCCTATTGGTACTAGACACAGTTAATGAAACGCTACCTCTAAACCTTCTCGGTAAATCTCACCCTCTGCCATCTCCTCGATGCCCTCACTAACACTGCAAACACAAGCTTTAACGCCGCCTTCTCCGTCAAGAACCGTGGTATCACCTTGCTCCTTCTCCTTTCCTCTTCAAAGCTCCTCTCAACAAGATTGGTTGTCCTCACACTTTTCCTGTACCTCACAGGTTTGTAGACAATTATCTCTCTGTTGTCTTGATCCTGTAGGGTTCATAGCCGTTACGGTAGCCTTTTCTCAAACCGCCTCTTTGGTAGTGTTCTCTGCCCAAGAATTCTGTAACTTCCTGCTCAAGCATCTCCTGTAGTACTATGGCTGCTCCTTTCCTTATGATCTCCTCCAGTATGTCGTGGTTATCAAGGTCTTCTGGCACTCCTTTCAATATCTCCTCAATCTCCTTGCGCATCTTTTGGCTTGGTGGTAGTTTTCTCATGGGTGGCCCTCCTTTGTTTGGGATCTTGTTTGCTATGCAAAATCTATACCTCATGGGCCACCCTTTTTACAGGAATTTTAGGACATGACCGATTTTTACGAACAGGGGGAAAGTTTGCTTGGCACATTTGAGCATTACCTCTACCTTTACCATGAGGATATACCAGTGTGGCACGAAGATACGCTACGGGATCTTCCCTTTGGAGATCTTGAATACAAGGAGAATCTGGAGCTCAGGATAGGTTCAAAACGTGTTCCTCTTAGGGTGCTTCCGCTTAGCTAATATCCTTTCATGTGTGGATCGTAGCGGCGATTTAGGGTGTAGTAGGCTTTGAATAAAGTGTTTAGCTCCACCTCAATTTTCGCGTTGGGGGTCTTCAACGAGAGAATAGGTCTGTCGGTGGTGGTTCCTATCTGGTGGTGGGGTATGTTGTGTTCATCAAGCACCTTCTGTACGTCTTTTAGGTTCTCCTCTGGAGTGCTTACCACTACCACTCCCTGTGGCTCTCCAAAGAGCAGGAAGTCGTCCCTTATGGGGAAGTTAAGCTCTATTTGAGCGCCGATAGGTTTTTTCTCATTGAGGCAGCACTCGGCTATGGTCACCGCCAGTCCTCCTAAGGAAACGTCGTGAGCGCTTTTGATAAGCCCTGCCAGCTCAACTAACGCTTTTATAAGTCTTTTTTCATAGTTGAGATCAACCCTTGGGGGCTTTCCTGCCACCTTTTGGTGTATGTGTTCCAGGTATTCGCTTCCGCCTACCTCCCCTGTGGGGGTTCCTAAAAGAAGGACGATATTGTTAGCTTCATTGAAGAATTGGGTGAGGTGACGCTTCACATCTTCCAAAATACCCACCATGCCCACTGTGGGGGTGGGCCAGATAGCTTTACCTAAGGTCTCGTTGTAGAAGCTGACGTTACCTCCTGTGACGGGAGTTTCTAATATCCTGCACGCCTCGGCCATGCCTTCAACGGCTTCTACAAACTGCCACATGATCTCTGGCTTTTCTGGATTGCCAAAGTTGAGACAATCGGTAATGGCTCTTGGTACGGCTCCAGAGCAGGCAACGTTTCTTGCAGCTTCTGCCACTGCCTGCTTAGCTCCTTCCCTTGGGTCAAGGTAGCAGTACCTTGGGTTGCAATCGCAAGAGATGGCGATACCTTTTGGGGTTCCTTTGACCCTTATTACGGCTGCATCAGACCCAGGTAGCACCACGGTGTTGGTCTGAACCATGTGATCGTACTGCCGCCAGATAAATCTCTTTGAGGCCACGTTGGGGGAGGCCATGAGTTTAATAAGCACCTCCCTTAGGTCTGAGGGTAAAGGCACTTCATCTGAGTTGAAGGACTGAAGCTCGTCAATGTAGGAGGGCCTTTTGTAGGGCCTGTCGTACACAGGAGTCTCTTCAGCAAGGTACTTGACAGGTATCTCTGCCACAACCTCGCCTTTGTGCCTAACGCGAAGCATCTGGTCGTTGGTAACCCGGCCTATGACCACCGCGTCAAGGCCCCATTTTTTGAAGATATCTATCAACTCTTGCTCTTTCCCCTTTTCTGCCACTATCAGCATACGTTCCTGGGACTCGGAGAGCATAATCTCGTAGGCGCTCATACCCTCTTCCCTTTGGGGAACGAGATCAAGGTCTATCTCAATGCCAGTTTTCGCCTTTGCCGCCATCTCAGATGAGGAACAGGTGAGTCCTGCCGCTCCCATATCCTGTATGCCGACAATAAGGTCCTTCTCCATGGCCTCAAGGCACGCTTCTAATAGCAGCTTTTCGGTGAAGGGGTCTCCCACCTGAACGTTGGGCTTTTTCTGTTCGGCGTCTTCTTTAAACTCGTCGCTTGCCATGGTGGCCCCATGTATGCCGTCCCTTCCCGTTTTGGAGCCCACATATATTACGGGATTCCCAATTCCTGCAGCCCTTGCCTTAAAGATCTTGTCCCTGCGGGCTATGCCTAAGTTGAAGACGTTAACCAGAGGGTTGTGGCTGTAGCAATCGGTGAAAAAGGTTTCGCCTCCCACCGTAGGAACACCGATGCAGTTTCCGTACCAGGCTATCCCTGAGATTACCCCGTTCATTATGTACTCGTTTAGTGGATTGTCTGGCTTGCCGAATCTGAGGGAGTCCATAGAGGCCACGGGACGGGCACCCATGGTGAATATGTCCCTCAGTATGCCACCCACCCCCGTAGCGGCTCCCTGAAAGGGTTCTATGTAAGAGGGATGGTTGTGGGATTCCATCTTGAATACGGCAGCTAAATTTTCATCTATGGCAATAACTCCGGCGTTTTCCCCTGGGCCCTGGATCACCCATGGGGCTTCGGTTGGGAACTTTTTTAGGTGTATTTTGGAGCTTTTGTAAGAACAGTGTTCGCTCCACATAACCGAGAAGATACCCAACTCAGTTATGGTGGGCTCCCTTCCCAGTATCTTTAGTATGAGCTGGTACTCCTCATCGGTCAGTCCGTGTTCCTCTATGAGCTTTTTCGTGATCTTTACTTTTTCTTGCATTAAGGGCCCCCGGCGCATAGATTTTTGTACTGTAATACAGCAAAAAGCTGAGGAGGGAAAGGTATGGATCTGAACAAGTGGATAGAGGAGATAAAGTCCAAGGGGATGGTGATAGCCGAGCTTGGAAGGTTGAAGGTTAGAAGGCTGTCCCTTGAGAAGAAGATATCTAAGTTTCACGCAAGGATAGGTGAAAGGGTAGACTATCTTAATAAACTCGGTCGCTCCTTGGATGACGATGATATCCTTAAAGGGCTCATTCAGGAGATCAGGAATATTGAGAAGGAGATGGACGAGATAGACGCAAAGATAGAGGCTTTGAGAAAAGAGGAGGACACCTACCAGGAGTCTCAGCAGGAGGAAGAGGGTGGCGATTCTTCAGATTAGAACCTATCCCGATGAGGTATTAAAAAAGAGGGCCTGTGAGATAGAGAATATTGATGGGGCCATTGCCAGGCTTGCAAAGGACATGTTAGAGACTATGTACGAGGCCCCAGGCATAGGGCTTGCTGCACCTCAAGTGGGGGAGTCCATAAGGCTCATAGTTTTTGATGTGTCCCATAAAGAGGAAAAGCCTGAGCCCCACATATTGGTGAATCCTGTGATAACAGCAACCGAGGGCGAGGAGGTTATGGAGGAGGGCTGTCTCAGCGTTCCCGGGATCTATGCCAAGGTGAAGAGACCCGCTAAGGTGGAGGTTAAGGGGTATGACCTTGATGGCAACGAGGTGGTTATGCAGGCAGAGGGGCTTCTTGCCAGGGTGATACTCCACGAGGTGGATCACCTGGACGGGTACGTGTTTCTTGATAGGTTGAGTCGTGTACGCCGTCAGATGGCTTTAAAGAAGTACCTTAAGTCTGTGAAGTCTTAGTCTTTACACCCTTGCCAAAACTCCTTTTTTGTGTTTGAAGGAGAAAGCCTGAACTTGTGTGGGAGGTTTGGAGATGAAGAAGGGAATACATCCTGACTACCATGAGGTTACGGTGGTTTGCGCTTGTGGAAATACCTTTAAGACAAGGTCCACCTATCCCAAGGAGGTTTTGAACGTAGCGGTATGTTCCGCCTGTCATCCCTTTTACACCGGTAAGCAGAAGGAGAAAGTAGTAACCGGTAGAGCGGAGAGGTTCAGACAGAAGTACGGGGAGATAAAGTAGCCTAATCTGTTGTATGAGGGTGCGGCTTCTCTTTCATACCCCCGATCCAGAGAAGGTGGTCTATCTTGCGGCAAGGTTGTGCTATTCAAAGCTTTCCGTATCCGAGCTGGAGAAAGAGGCGAACCACAAGAGCCCTGTGGAGCTTATAAGGAGGCTGAAGGCCTCTGGCCATCATTCTGTCTTTGAACACGCCACCTTCACCTTTTCCCTGGAGGGGATCTCTCGGGTGGCCACCCATCAGCTTGTGAGGCACAGAATCGCCTCTTACTCTCAGAGAAGCCAGAGGTACGTGGACGAGAGAGCCTTTGATTATGTGGTCCCGCCC
>JALWBK010000038.1 GCA_027037155.1 bacterium
TCATGTCCCTCAATCTCTTTTCTATCCTGTAGTCTTCCATGTAGCCGTAGCCTCCCAGCACCTGCATGGCGTTGGATGTGGCTTCCAGGCACAGATCTCTTGCTATGTTCCATAAAGAGAGGACTTCTTCTGTCCGAATATTGGGGAATCTGCGGGATAGACTCTCCAAAGCGTTGTTTAGCGTTTCGTTTATAGCTATGGCCCTTCCCAGAAGTATCTTTATTGCAGAATGATTTTTTATAAGCTTTCCACCCTGATACCTTTCGTTGCTATAGTTTATCGCCCTTTCAACTGCTCCCATGGCATTTCCCAAGGCTACTGCGGTTAGCCCTAAATAATTTGCCTTTAATGCAGGTTCGTTTTTTACGCTTTTCTTAGTCTGGTAGCTATTTAGTCTGTAAATAAAGGGTAGGGCGATGCCTGTTCTGGGTGATCGTTCTTCAACCTCTAAGTTGTGGGCAAGGATATTTTCTTCGGCGATAAGGGTTTGTTCGGGTTTGTGGGTGGATATGATGACGTTATGGGCGCAAAAAGACATATCTTTGTATTCTGCTCCAGTTAAAACCAATGTGGGAATGCTTTTGGTGTGGATCGCTGTGGCAAACCCGGCGCACTCTTTCGCCAGCTCTATAAGTATAGCCACTGAACTGAGGGCGCCTTCTTTTAGGGTTTCTTTGCCCCACACGCCAAAAGAGTGTCCTGGTGCTTCAGGGTCAGGGGAGGAGATAATCCCCAGCTCGTAAGCCTTGTTTAGTAACTTCCTCAGGCCTTCAAGGTCTCCGTCTCTTTGCTCGTTTTCCAGTAGAGGGGCTATCTCTTTTTTGGCGAAGTTTCTTGCAAGGTCACGAAAGGATGATAGAAGTTCAGCGTCCATCAGATCCTCCTGTACTTAACAGTTAGAGCGCCTTCCTCTTTGGTGCCATGGTACCCTTCAAGGGGGTTGACGCCCTTTTCAACAACCTCTCCTGAAGGGAGTATGGCTGGTCTGTACAGGTAAAACCTTGAGGCAATGGGCTTTCCAAGCTCAAGTTCTTTGAGGGTATCGGCCATGGGGTGTTCTCCTAAGGTGAGAGAGGCGTCGGTGGGAAGAACATCTATCATGTATATGGCCCTTTGTGGTATTACTGTTTTTATGAGGTTTCCGTCCTTTACGGAATAGGTGATGAGGGGTCTGTTGTCCTTTCTTATGATACCCTTTCTGGGAACCTTCATGGTCAAAATATGCTTATCGTTTTCCGAGAGCTTGCACTGACCAAATTCGGGGGTGATCGTGAACTCCATGTCGGCCACGAACTTGGGGTATCCCCACTCTTTTCTTCCAGCCTCTTTTGCTATGTTGCGAGTTACGGGAAGGTGTATAACCAGCATGCCAAACCCTTTGACTTTTGATTCTAATAGCAGGGGCAAAGGGGTTGTGGGCTTTTTGCCGTGTACTACGGGGATGGCTACTCCCAGCTCTCCATAAGGTCCTATGGTGGTTTCTATGTAGTTGAAGGCGGCAATACCCACTACGGCTTTGCCTTTACTCAAAGGCACCGGATGCAGGTTGGGGGTGGGCATGAGCTTTTTTACCTTTTCCATATTTGCGGAAAAGAAGATGAGGAAAGAGTCTTCGCGAAAGTACAGGATGGGGAGTTCAAAGGATACCGTATCGTACTCGGCTTTTTTGGTAATTATCCTGTCAAAGAATCCGTGCACGGCAAACCTCCGTTGACTTTTATCTGGCCTTTGCTGCTTTTCTTGGAAAGATAGCACAATTGGTCAAGCTGATGAAGGAAATCCTCAACGCTCTTTTCGTTTTCAAACTCCTTGATACCCACACTGGCGGTTACTGGTATGTTTTCTTTTATTGCGTTGAGGATTTTCTGAGCTACCTTACATGCACCCTTTTTGTCGGTGTAGGGAAGTACTATGACAAACTCGTCTCCTCCGTATCTGGCGGCGAAATCGCTCTTTCTGATCTGTTCTGCTATGTCCTGTAAGACTGCATCGCTAAAAAGGTGGCCGTGGGTGTCGTTTATCTCCCTGAAGTTATCAAGATCCAAGAATATGGCTGTGAAGATAGAGCCGTACCTTCTGGCCCTTTCAAACTCAAGTCTGAGAAACTCTTCTAATGAGCCCTTTCTGTGCAATCCAGTTAGATCGTCTTTTTGCGCCCTCTTTTCAAATCTGCGGGTGAATCTTTCAAGGTCTCTCTGGTATACGTGAACGATGTAAACGGTTACGGCCACAGCGGCTCCTACTTCGGTTTAGTCTGAAGATAAGCTCATGTTGGTCAATCTCCTGTTTTAGCAGGAGGTTTACTTGGTTGGTTATGAAAACGGCGAATATAAGCAGGATGGCTGCAACGGCGTATCTTCTCTTTACGAGGATGGACATGATGAAGGCGTAGTTCACGATCCAGATCCCAACCGCTATGGATTCGGAGTAGTTTAATATGAAGGCCGTTAAAAAAGCAGAGTACGTCAAGATGCCTATAATAGCGGCTTTTTTTTAGCGACTTGAAGAGCTTCTTCTGCGCTTTTAGAGTCAGTGGGTAAAGCATGTTACGATTTATTAATCATGATAGTAACCTTTTCTCAATAGAAGAAGCCAATTTTGATTCGAGCTCCTTTAGGGATACCTTTAGCCGTTCTTCGGCCTGTTTTATTTCGCTTTTGTCATTGATGAAGATGGGATTGGCGTATCCCACTATCATTTTAGAGAAGGGTTTGGGTATCCTGAATCTGTCCCAGCTATTTACCTCCCAGTAGCTGGTGATTACCGCAGTGGCAGGAAGGATCGGTGCTTTCGTGATAAGTGATAAGTGTAACACGCCCGGGTTGACGCTGTAGAGAGGACCTCTTGGCCCATCGGGGATCACTGCTACAATGTTTCCTTCTTTTAAAGCCCTTACCAAAGCTTTGCTTCCAGCTATAGGTTTTTTGAAGCTTGAGCCTCTTACGGTTTTGTAGCCGAATCTGTGCAATATTCTTGCTATGATTTCGCCGTCCTTGCTGGGGCTTACGAGACACACTACCCCTGAGTTGCGGTGTGCCCACAGCATAGGTATGATGCGGTTGTGCCAGAAGGCGCATATAAAACTGCCGTATCTTTCCTTTGTTTCCTGAACCAGGTGGGGATTTACCACAGTGGTCTTTACGGTGCCAAGATAAAGCCTTGACAGTGGTGGAATTAGTATCTCTACGGTTTTTATGAGCAGCCTATCCTTAAGGGATAAGTTGGAGCTCACAGAGCTTTTTGTAGTATCCGTCTTTCTGGATGAGCTCATGATGTCTTCCTTCTTCAACTATCCTTCCGTCTTTAAGCACCAGTATGCGATCTGCCTCAACCACGGTGGCAAGTCTGTGGGCTATGAGGATCACCGTTTTGCCCTGCATGAGCTTGTACAGTGCGTCTTTCACCAAGGTTTCGCTTTCAGCGTCCAGAGCGGAGGTGGCCTCATCAAGTATGAGTATGGGGGCATTTTTCAAGAACGCTCGGGCTAAGGAGATGCGCTGCCTTTCTCCTCCTGAGAGCCTCACCCCTTTGTCTCCTACCAGTGTGTCGTAGCCTTCCGGAAGTTTGACGATGAAGTCGTGGGCGTGGGCAAGCTTTGCCGCTTCAATCACCTCTTCTTCGGTGGCAGTGGGTTTGCCGTAGAGGATGTTGTTGAAGATGGTGTCGTTGAAGAGTACCACATCTTGGGAGACCACGCTGATGAGCTCTCTTAGGGATTTGAGGGTGATCTTTCTTATGTCTATGCCGTCAATGTAGATTGCTCCTTTGTTCACCTCGTATAGGCGGGGAAGCAAATCTACCAAGGTAGTTTTGCCGGCGCCGCTGGAGCCTACAATAGCCACCGTTTCGCCCTTTTCTATCCTGAAGCTTACCCCTTTGAGTGTCCACTGGTCTTCGGGGGCATCTGGGTACTTGAACCATACGTTGTCGTACACGATGTCCCTTTCAAAGGTCTTTTTTTCTACGGCATCGGGAGCATCTTTTATGTCTGTTTCCATATCAAGGAACTGGTATATCCTCTCAGCGGCGGCTACTGCTGCGTTGAGATCGGTGTTTACCTTTGAGAGCTTGGTAATGGGCTCGTACATCAGCATAAGGGCGGTCATGAAGGAGAAGAAATCTCCCGTGGTGAGAACCCCATCCACCACCCTTTTGCCACCAATGTAAACTATGATGGCTGCGGCTATGGAGCCAAGGAACTCTACCAGCGGGGCGTTTAATTCTTTTATAACCACTCCCTTCATGTTGAGTCTTAAGAGCTTCTTCATCTCCTTGGTGAACCTGTTTATCTCCTTCTCTTCTGCGTTGAAGGTCTTTATGACCTTGGCTCCGGTAAAGCCCTCTATAAGGACGCTTGATATGGTTGCCATCTTCTTCTGTTGCCTTTTGGATATCTTCTTCATGGACTTGCCTACGTAGTAGATGATGAAGCCCATGGCGGGCATGACCGTTATGGATATGAGTGCCAGCTGCCAATCCCTCTTAAGAAGTACCGCTATCAGAGCGATAAGGGTGAAGACCTGTCTCACCATGTTTCTTATAAGAGACA
>JALWBK010000039.1 GCA_027037155.1 bacterium
ATTTGTCAAGTTTAATCTAAAAAGAAAAAGCCGGCGGGCGGATTTGAACCGCCGACCTGCTGATTACGAATCAGCTGCTCTACCGCTGAGCTACGCCGGCAGCACTGGATATATTAAGCAAAAGGCCGTAGAAGGCAAGACCTTAGAATAAAACATTTGATAAATCACGTCCAATATGGCATCATTACACAGACGATGGCCGCTGAAGAGCTCATAGTGGGAATAGAAGGAACAGAAGAACTTATTGAAGAGCTACTGTCCCACATAGTCAACGCCACCAATTCTGATCACGGAGCGGTATTAATATACAGCCATAAAAGCGACAGGTTCTACCTTATAAAAAGCACATCCGACTTAGGAAAGGAAATCTGGGAAGACATCGCAAGAGAGAAATGCTTATCCCGAGAAGAGCGTAAACCGATCTACGAGAAGGTAAATGTTCCTGTCAAGAAAAGCAACAAAGTTATATCCTACGTGGGCTGCCACCCCTTAACCTTCTCTGTTGCAGGGATTACGGGGTTTCTGTTTATCGCAAGGGAAAAGGACAAATCGCCATACAAAGAAGAGTTGCAACAACATGAAAAGACGATACGCACCCTTAACATAGCAATTAACAGCTTGCTTTTAGAAAACTTGACAAGGGAAAATCTGCGTCTTCTTGAAATGCTTAACAGCCTCATGAAGCTCTTTCAAAAGAGGGATTTTAAAGAAAACCTCATAGAAACGGTACTGAAGAGCACCAAGGAGTTCTTCAAAGCAAATTACGTAATGCTAACTACAGCCATGGAAGATAAGAAGGAGTTAAAGATAAATGCGCACATCGGATTAGAACCACTGAAAGACACCATTGCTTTTGGTGAAGGAGCCAGCGGCATTGCCGCAAAAACGAAAGAGCCATGCATCATTGAGGAATATCCTCCCGAACTACTACCTGCATCCTGTAAGCATCTAGACTCCATCATTGGAAGTGCCATAGCCATACCAATCTTTGTCAAAGGGAAATTATACGGCACCATCTCCCTATGCCGCACAAAGAAGCAGCCCAGGTTTACCGTAAATGAGCTCAACGTACTTAAGAGCTTCCAGATCCTCCTTAGTTTTTTGTTTTCACTTTACGAATACGAAAAGGAAAAGGCTCTTTTTGATCAGATCAGTTTCCGCACTCAGAAAATGGAAGCCTTGGGAGTGCTGGCAGGGGGAATCGCCCATGACTTCAACAACATCATCAACATCATCCTCGGCTTTTCACAGGTCTGTATGGAAAAGGTCAAGGATAAGCCAGAGGTGCTTGAATACCTATCAATAATAACCGATGAGTGCAAAAAGGCAGCAGCCCTCATATCCCAGATACTCTATTTCTCAAGGGAGGAGACAGGAAAGAAGCAGGATATTGACCTTAAGCCTATGATAAAGCAGCTAAGCAAAGTGATATCCAGAACACTTCCCGAAAATATTAGGGTAAATTATGAGGATGACGGGCACGAAAGCTATTACGTACACGGAAGTCCTGAAAACCTACACGCTGCCTTAATGAACATCCTCGCTAATGCCAAGGACGCCATGCCTGAAGGAGGATGCCTCACCCTCCGTTTAAGAAAGGAAGAGTTTGAAGAAGAAACCCCTTATCCGCGCAAGTCGGTTATCATTGAAATAGCTGACACCGGCTGTGGTATCCCCGAGGAACACTTAGAGAAGATATTTGATCCTTTCTTTACCACAAAGGGCGACAGGGGAACAGGATTAGGGCTTTATCAGACCTATAACATAATAAAAAACATGAACGGCACCATTGATGTTGAAAGCACTCCCGGCAGAGGAACCACCTTCAAGATATACCTTCCGGAATGCAAGCCTAAAAAGGAGCAGAACTTTTACACCATTGACTCTGCACCTCCGGCATACCCAGATGTAAAACTGAAGGGAGAAATCTTAGTTGTGGAAGACAACCCACAGTTACTCAACGCCATACTAACCATGCTAAGGGAAGTAAACATTGATGCCAAAGGCTTCACAGATCCCCAAGAGGCCTTTAACTACTTCAAGGATCATCAAGAAAACATCAGCATACTGATAACAGACATGGTTATGCCCCACATGGATGGTATCAATCTTTCGGATAAGATGCGCGAAATAAAACCGGAACTCAAAGTCATATACATGACCGGCTATACCAATAAGGCAGAGGAACTCATCTCAAGAGCACAGGAAAAGGGAACCTTCGTAATGCTGAAGCCTTTTACCTCTTTTGAACTTGTCAATGCCATAAAGAAAGTAACTAACAACTGAAGTTGACCTTCAAAACGCTATTGTGGTATCTTTCAAAAAGCCAACCATAACCAACTAAACCGAGGGGGATGCTGATGGGGCAAATGGGAGCAAACATTAGGAACGTTGGCTTATTTTCTGATGGTGGTACTGGAAAGACAACGTTAGCCGAAGCAATGCTTTACAACGCAGGTGTTATCTCCCGTATGGGAAATGTGGCAGATGGGAACACCGTGATGGACTACGATGAAGAGGAAAAGGCCCGCGAATGCAGCCTCAACCTTGCTGTGGCGCAATTCACCTGGAAGGACTGCAGGATAAACCTGATAGACACACCTGGTTATGCCAACTTCATATCGGATACCTACGGAGCCCTGAGGGTAGTTGACGGAGCGGTGGTGCTGGTCTCCGCCGTTGATGGTGTGAAGGTACAGACGGAAAAGCTTTGGATCCAAATGAATAAGTACCAGCTCCCAAGGATTATCTTCATCAACGAGATGGATAAGCCCAATGCCAACTTTGAGGCTGCTTTAGAAGACATAAAAGAAACCCTCGGTATAAAACCCACTCCTATCCAAATTCCCATTATCAAAGATGGGTTCATTGGAATATACAACCTCTTAGCTAGGAAGGCCTTTTACTTTGAAGGAGACGAGGTGAAAGAGGGAGACGCACCGGAAGAACTGCAGGATACCATAGAAAGCTTAAGAGAAGCCCTTATTGAAAACATAGCAGAAACCAAAGATGAGCTTATAGAAAAGTACTTAGAGGGAGAGGAACTAACCAGGGAAGAGCTTATCCCAGCCTTCAAAGAGGCCATCCTAAGAGGTGAACTATACCCAGTCATGGTTGGATCTGCCCTTGAAAATAAAGGGGTAAGACTGTTGCTCGATAAGATCGTTGAGTTACTACCCTCCCCCCAAGAGCGTCCCCCCGTAAAAGGGATACATCCCGAAACAGGGGAAGAGATTGAGAGAAAGCCTTCCACAGATGAGCCTTTTAGCGCCTTGGTGTTTAAGACCATATCGGATCCATACGCCGGAAAGATCTCTCTGATCAGGGTGTTTTCCGGAAAGGTAAGCCCCGACACTGTGGTTCTTAACCCTAACAAAGAAATTAAGGAAAAGCTTTCAAAGCCTTTCTACATGATAGGCAAGGAACAAAAGCCCGCTCCCGAAATAGCCGCCGGCGATATAGTAGCTATTCCTAAGCTAAAAGAGACGGCAACTTCAGACACCCTCTGTGACCCAGCAAACCCCATAAAGTTTCCCGAAATTGAGTTCCCACAGCCCATCATCTCCTACGCTATTAAGGCAAAAAGCAGATCAGACGAAGACAAAATATCCACCGCTCTACAAAGGGCCCTCGAGGAAGACATGTCCCTTGAGGTAAGGAGAGATCCCCAAACCAAAGAGCTCCTCATCTCAGGTCTTGGTCAGATGCATATAGAGAGCGTAGTCAGCAAGATGAAGAGAAGGTACGGGGTAGATGTTGAACTGCAGAAGCCTAAAGTGCCCTACAAGGAGACCATAAAAGGAAAGGCAGAGGTTCAGGGCAAGTACGTTAAGCAAAGCGGTGGAAGGGGCCAGTACGGTGTTGTGTGGTTGAGGATTGAACCGCTACCCAGAGGAGCCGGTTTTGAGTTTGTTGACCAGATTGTAGGTGGAGTTGTGCCTAAGCAGTACATCCCATCGGTGGAAAAAGGCGTGAGAAAGGCCATGGAAGAAGGAGTGCTTGCAGGATACCCTGTGGTTGACGTTAAAGTAACACTTTACGATGGAAAGCATCATCCCGTGGACTCCTCAGACCTCGCCTTCCAGATAGCGGCCTCAATGGCCTTTAAAGAGGGTGCACTTAAGGCAAAACCCGTGCTTCTTGAGCCC
This sequence comes from bacterium, assembly GCA_027037155.1. GTDB lineage: Bacteria > Thermosulfidibacterota > Thermosulfidibacteria > Thermosulfidibacterales > Thermosulfidibacteraceae > Thermosulfidibacter. Next base: position 4,149 of record JALWBK010000039.1, read on the forward strand.
ATAATGAAGATGGAGGTCATAGTCCCAGACGACTGTGTGGGAGACGTCATTGGAGATCTTAACTCCCGCAGAGGCAAGATCATGGGAGTTGAGGCCAAGGGCAAGAATCAGGTGATAAAGGCACTGGTTCCACTGGCAGAGGTGCTCACGTACGCACCAGAGCTTAGATCCATTACAGGTGGCAGAGGCACTTACTCAATGGAGTTTTCCCACTACGAGGAGGTGCCGGGACAGCTGGCCAAGGAGATTATAGAGAAGGCTAAGGAGGCTCAGGCTGAAGAGCAGGATAGTGTTTGATCTAAGAGAAGAAAACATCGGCGAGTATCTCAAGGAACCTGAGTGGGAGCAACCAAAGACCAGGTTGCTCCCCGTCGCTTTAATCTCC
>JALWBK010000040.1 GCA_027037155.1 bacterium
ATGAATGTGATGCTACAGATTGACGAGACCGCCGGACTGAACTTGGCGCCTTTATGGGTGTAAAAGTGGTGGTCCCGGGGGGATTTGAACCCCCGCCGCCGACTTGAGAGGCCGGTGTCCTAACCGGGCTAGACGACGGGACCAGCCTGGCTGGGGAGGGAGGACTCGAACCTCCACAACGGGATCCAGAGTCCCGCGTCCTGCCGGTTAGACGACTCCCCAGCAGCGGGATAAGATATAATTATCCCTCCTTTGCTTGTCAAGAGAGAGGTAGGTTGTTAATAGCTATTTCTAAGCTGGCTTTTGCTGGAGGGGGCTATGGCATCGTCTGTACTGATTCTCTTTTTTAAAAGTGCCCTCGGTGATTACGTGGTTTTGGCTGTGCTGGGGGTGCTGTTGGTTATGTCTGTTCTCTCATGGGCACTTTTCTTCTACAAGCTCATACAGCTTTCTTCGGTGGCAAAAAGAGAGAGGAGCTTTTACGTGCTGATTGAGAGTGGAGCTCCATTCAAGTCCATCTTTGCCAAGCGATTGAGCAGGGAGGATGTTCCCTTTGACGTCTTTTTGAAGCTGCTTTTAGAGGAGAGTGCCGTCTCTACAAGTGCTGTGGATTCTGCAGCTTTAGTGGCCAGGACCTCCCTTGAAAGGGGATTGGGAGTTATCGCGTCTATAACGAGTACGGCACCTTTCGTTGGACTTTTTGGTACTGTATGGGGGATAATGAAGGCCTTTCACCTGATAGGCCTAAAGGGTGAGGCGAGCTTGGCTGTGGTGGCTCCTGGCATTTCAGAGGCGCTGGTTAACACCGCCTTGGGCCTTTTCGTGGCTATTCCCGCTGTTTTCTTCTACAACTACCTTTCCAGAAGGGTGGACGCTATCATAGACAGATTCAGGGCTTACGGAAACCTTTTCGTGGAGAGGTATGGGAGAAGAGATGAGAAGAAGAGTGCTTTCTGATATAAATGTGACTCCCCTCGTGGATGTGATGCTGGTTCTGCTCATTATCTTCATGCTTACGGCTCCTATGATGAAAAGGGGTATCGTTATGGATCTGCCGAGGGCAAAGGCCACCCACATTCCGCTGAAGAGTGTGCCTGTGGTTATCTCCATCAAGAATGGAAAGTACTACATTGATGGAAGGAGAACCTCCTTGGCCTTTCTTGATGTGGAGGCAAAGAGGATCTTGAGCAAGAGGCCCAAGGCCCAGTTTGTGATAGAGGCAGAAAGAAACACCCCTTTTGAGAGGGTGGTTAAGGCCCTTGCGGTGCTCAGGGCTGCAGGTATTACCCGCGTTGGGATAGCTACCGCTCCTGAAAGAAGAAGGTAGTGTATGTTTGACGGTAGGTTCTTTTTGGGATTTTTGGCTTCGCTGCTTGTTCACGCGCTTCTTGTAGCTTCACTCTGGTATCTCGGATCTCAAAGGATTGTGGCAGTGCCTTTGGGGGGAGTCTATAACGTTGAGATAGTTCCCGTTAAGCTTAGATCCAAGCCTGTGAGAAAAAAAGCCAAGGCCGTTAGCAGACCCGTTAAAAAGCCGCTTAAAAAGTCCGTAAGTGCTGGTAAGGTTGTAAAGCCTAAAAAAGCCGTTTCTAAGAGGAAACCTCCTGAAAAGAAGGTGCTTTACAGCAAGAAAAAGAAGAAAGCGCTTTCTAAAAAACCTAAGGGCAGAAAGCCCAAGAAAAAGGTTGCGAAAAAGAAGGTCGTCAAAAAGACCGTCAAGACCGTTAGTGAGCAGGAGCTTCTTAAAAAGAAGATAGAGGAGCTTAGGGCTGAGAGGCAGTTGCTTGAGAAGATAGAGTCCCTTCGCCGACAGAAGCAGCTATCTCAGAAGGCTACTTCTGGAGTTGGGGTCTCCTCCAAAAAAGGGCTGTCTGAGGTGTCGGTTTCTCATGCTTCAAGTACCCTTGATCCTTTGATGGTGCTTTACCTGAACAGACTGGTGGCAAGAATACAGATGAACTGGTCTCTGCCCGAGGGGATTACTGGCAAAGAGGCGGTGGTTGATGTAAAGATAGATAGAAAGGGAAGGTTAGTGGAGTTGCACATAGAGAAGTCCTCTGGAAATGAGCTTTTTGACGGTAGTTGTATAAGGGCAGTGAGGAGGGCTTTTCCCTTTGACCCGTTGCCGCCTGTGTACGAGGGGCTTTACTTTGAAGTGGGAGTGAGGTTTAAAAGATGAAAAAGTGGCTACTTTTTCTTTTGTTTTTGATGGTTTCACCTGTGTGGGCGAAGGTGTATGTAGATATTACTTCTCCCTCCTCTGCAAGAATTGGCATTGCTTTGAGATACGATGGGCTTTCAGTAAAGGCCTTTAGAAATACTTTGGAGCGAGATCTTATGGTGTATGGCATTTTCGCCCTTTACCATCCTATGGAGTACGGTATGACCAAGGAAGAGGTGAAGGTGGCAGGGGCGGATCTGTACGTTACGCTGGATAGTTCTGTTTTGGGGAATAATGCCAAGGTGGCTTATACAGTAGAGGACCTTTCGGATGGCTCTGTTGTTGCAGAAGGGGTCCTCTCTTTTGAAGTGTCTCAGGCAGTAGGTGCCGCTCACAAAGTAGCTGACGTTATATACAAGGTGGTTACAGGTAACGATGGCATGTTTGAGCGAAGGGCGGTGGCTGTGAGAAAGGTGTCTGGTGGGTACGAGTTAGTTCTTGTGGATGTGGGAGCTATGAAATACAAAAGGGTAGCGTTCTTTAAAAGGCCAGCCCTTTCTCCTGCACTTTCTCCGGATGGCAAAAGAATCGTTTTCTCGTTGATGAATGAAAAGAAGGATTTTGACTTGTACCTGTATGATCTTGAGAACAAGACTATAAGGAAGGTTTGTTCCACTTTGGGTCCCGATACAGCTCCCGAATGGGCACCTGATGGCAAAGGGGTGTACTTTTCAGGGTATTTGAGCGAGAATAATGCGGATATCCTGTATTGTGATATAGCTACCGGCAAGGTGAAGCCCATCGTGAGGGGCATCTCTATAGAGACATCTCCCACCGTTTCTCCTGACGGTAAAAAGATGGCTTTTGTTTCCGATAGGGAGGGATCTCCCCATGTCTATCTTTTGGATCTTAGCACGGGCCTTTCCTACAAAATATCCAGCGGAAGATACGATGTATCACCTTCTTGGTCTCCAAAGGGGGAGGAGGTGGTCTATGCCTCTCTCGTTAATGGAGGTTTTCACATATCTCTCTACAATGTGAGATCCTACACGGGTAGAGTGCTTTTTCCAGGTAAGGATCCTACCTGGTCTCCCAACGGGGATTATATTTTGTATGTGAGAAGTGATGGATTGTATATCTCGCCTGTATATGGTAGTTCTGGTAGTGGATTGAGACTCTTTGTGGGTAAATGGTTAAATCCGTACTGGAGGTGATAGATATGAGAAAAGTGGTGGTGTTTCTGTCGGTTTTGGCTCTATTGGCAATAGGTTGTGCCCAGACGGGCAAGAAGACCGGGCCTTCGGTGAAACAGGAGGCTACTGCTACAAAGCAGGCGGAGGCAAAGGCTGAAAAGGGTGCTAAGGAGACTGGAGCCCCTGAGGAGGTCGCCAAGGAGACCAAGCCTTATGCTACAGGAGAGGCTGAAACAAGCGCATGTGAGTTGAAGAGATTTCCCAATATCCACTTCGATTTTGATAAGTACGATCTTAAACCTGAGGCACGCCGTATTCTTACCGAGATAGCAGAGTATATGAAGCGGTGCCCCGATGTTATCCTCACCATAGAAGGGCATTGTGACGAGCGCGGTTCCAACGAGTATAACCTCGCCCTTGGATGGAAGAGAGCCAATGAGGCTAAGCGCTTTTTGGTTGCTCTTGGTATCTCTCCAGACAGGATAATCACCGTTAGCTATGGTGAGGAGAGACCCCTTTGCTTTGAGCATAATGAAGCTTGCTGGGCGAAGAACAGAAGGGATCATTTTGTTTTCTGTAGGGGGCAGTGTCTGAGGTAGTCGGGAGGGCTGTGTATGAAAAAACTTATTATCTTTTCTCTTTTGCTGATTATAGCTGGTTGTGTGCAGGATCAGCAGGCGGTACTCATCCAGGATAGGTTGGACTCTCTTAGCGCCAAGGTGGAATCAATAGAGAGAAGGGTGAGGGTGCTTGAAAATGAGATAAAGGCCACCAATACACAGGAGGCGGAGAGCTTATACACCTATATAAAGTCTTTGGAAAGCGAGATCTACAGCTTGAGAGGAGATCTTGATAGCACCAATCAGGCTCTTTTAGAGTTGCAAAGGAAAGTGGATGACCTGCAGTTTCAGTTAGCGCAGTTGGTCAAGAGGGTGGGTGCTACTTCTGAGAATGCCACCTCTGGTGAGCTGCAGCCGCCGAAGATAGTGACCCCTGAAGAGCTCTACACCCAGGCGTTGAACCTGTACCAAAGTGGCAAGTATGAGGAGGCGTTAAAGCTCTTTCAGGAGTTTCTTAACAAGTACCCGTCCCATTCTCTGGCCTCCAATGCCTTTTACTGGGTAGGAGAGTGCTACTACGGTCTTGGCAGGTATAAGG
>JALWBK010000041.1:0-3439 GCA_027037155.1 bacterium
GGATATTTCATTTACCTTTAACATTTACCATGAAAGATACGAGTACGACCTTTACGATGAGAGAAGCTTTGGCTTCTCTGTCATGTTTGGCAAAAGGATTTGGAACTGGTACACTAAAGTGTCTGTAGGGTACGAGCTGAAGTATGCAAAGATAGAAAATGTGGATTATGATGCTCCCGATTTCATAAGGGACATTGAGGATGAGGGTACCCTCTCTTCTGCGGTTATCTTTGGCATATCTCAGGATACGAGGAACAGCGCGGTTATGCCCACGGAAGGGTTTAACCGCAGTGTCTCGGTCAAGATAGCGGGACTCGGTGGAGACTATGCCTACTATAGGGTCTATGCCAACTGGGAGCGCTTCATAAGCTTTAATAAGTTCATAGAAGGGTCCGTCTTTCATCCCAGAGTAAGGTTGGGCTTTGTCAATCCACTTCCCTGGGCGGATGGCAGGCCTGTCTTTGAGAGATTTTATGTGGGTGGACAGGGAACCGTCAGAGGCTTTGATGCCGATGAAGCAGGTCCTGAGGACGATGGAGAGGCCATCGGTGGAACCAAGGAGTTCATTGTGAACCTTGAGTATCTCTTTCCTATTGTGGGGAGCTTGAAGGGATTAGTCTTCTTTGACACCGGTGCGGCTTTTGATAATGGGCAGCCCATAAGTTTGGGTCCCATGAGGCAGTCTGCCGGTGTTGGTTTGAGGATCATAACGCCCTTCGGACCCTTGAAGCTTGATCTCGCCTATAAACTTGACAAGAGGAAGGATGAGGATCCATATAAGATCCACTTTTCGGTGGGCACAATATTCTGACATGGGGGTAGTGTGATGAGAAGGGCATCTTTGGTTTTGTTGGTTTTGCTGGCATTTGCCGTGACCTCTTGGGCAGCTGGAGTGAAGATAGGGGTTGTTGATGTGCAAAAAGTGGTACTTGAGTCAAAACGTGGCAAGCAGGCCAAAGCAGAGTGGGAGAAGGAGTTTAAACAGAAAAAAGCTGAAATAGAGAAGAAGCAGAAGGAGATAGAAAGGCTCCAGAATGAGCTTAAGAAGAACGCAGCTGTTCTTTCTGAAAAGGCAAAGAAGGCCAAGGAAGAGGAGCTGAGGCGGAAGATGATGGAGCTTCAGTTCGCGAGACAGGAGGCTATGAGGTATCTTCAGAAGAGAAACGCAGAGCTTGTGAACGCCATACTGAAGGATGTGCTTAAGGATATTCAGGAGTTTGGGAAGAAGAATGGTTATACCCTTATTCTGGACGTTTCTGGTAGGGTTATTTACTATGATCCGTCCCTTAAACTCAACGATAAGATCATAAAGCTGTTGGACAGAAAGAAATGAAGGCATCTCAGCTTGCTAAGATCCTTAGCGGCGAGCTTGCCGGCGAGGATATAGAAATATCTGGCATTAAAGGGTACGATGAAGCAGAAAAAGAGCATATCACCTTTGTGGCAGATCCTTCTCTGTTATCTGCTCCCACCGATGCAGGGGCGTTGATCCTGCCGAAGGGCGTGCAGCCTGTAGAGGGTAAAACCTGCATCTTTGTTAGCAATCCGTTGGAGGCAGCGGTTAAGGTAGCCACCCTGTTCTATCGGGAGGATTGGGGAACAGGCGTATCAGATAAGGCTGTGGTATATCCCAATGTTAAGCTGGGCAAGAATGTGGTGATAAGAGAGTTTGCCGTGGTTGAAAGTGGCGTTTGTTTGGAGGATGGGGTAGTGGTACTTCCCTTTGCCTATGTAGGAAGAAACAGCGTGGTAGGTGAGGGTACGATACTCTTTCCTGGTGCTGTGGTGTATCCCAATACGGTGGTAGGTAAAAGGTGTCGGATCCATGCGGGAGCTGTGGTGGGTGCCGATGGTTTTGGTTACTATGAAAAGAATGGCAAGCGGGTAAAGATACCCCAGATAGGCAGAGTGGTGATAGGAAACGATGTGGAAATTGGTGCCAATACGTGCATAGACAGGGCGACCTTTGGCAAAACAGTTATAGGTGAGGGAACAAAGATAGATAATCTTGTGCAGATTGGACACAACTGTAAAATAGGTAGGGATTGTGCCTTTGCGGGTCAGGTGGGAATCTCAGGGAGCGTTAAGGTTGGGGATAGGGTTCTTATGGGTGGTCAGGTAGGGATAGCGGATCACATAAGTATTGGAAGCGATGTGAAGATTGCAGCCAAGGCGGGTGTTATGAGCGATATAAAAGATGGAGAGGCTGTTATTGGAGCGCCTGCCATGCCTGCTGCAAGATGGAAGAGGATACAGGCGGTTATCAATAGACTCCCAGAGATCTACAAGCTTCTTAAAGAGCTTAAAAAGAGGGTGGGTGATGTGGGAAGTAACTGATATAATGGAATTTTTGCCTCACAGGTATCCCTTTCTTTTAGTGGATAGGGTTCTTGAGATAGTCCCTGGTGAGTACGTGAAGGCTTTGAAGAATGTGACTATCAATGAACCCTACTTTATGGGGCATTTCCCTGGTGAGCCTGTTATGCCGGGGGTCCTCATAATAGAGGCACTGGCTCAGGCGGGGGCGTTAATTGCCTTGTCAGCCATGGATAAAGAGGCTGCTAAAAGGCATCTTGCCTATTTTGGAGGTATAGAGAAGGCGCGTTTCAAAAAGGTGGTAAGACCTGGAGATCAACTCATACTTGAGGGTAGAACCATAAAGAAAAAGGGACCTGTTTGGAAGATGGAAGGCTATGCCTATGTGGATGGCGAGGTGGTGACCGAGGCGATTCTACAGGCCTATCTGGCGGAGAAGAGATGAGAAGGTTCTTTTGCTCTGTTTTGTTATTTTTGTTTTTCGTCACTTCAGTGACAGCCGGCGTTTCTAAAAACAGTTTAATGGAGCTGGCTCAGTTGGTTTATTCTTCCTTTCCACCTGTTGAGGGCTATGTGGTTGAGGTGAAGCATGGTCTGGCTGTGCTGGATCTGGGTATAAGGAACAAGGTTTACAAGGGAATGGTTCTTACCGCTTCAAGGAAGGGCCTTCCCTTTAAAAATCCTATCACTGGCGAAATCATAGGCTACACCGAGAGGGTTGTGGGCTACGTTCAGGTTATTGAGGCGTATCCTCAGGCTTCTCTCGCTGTTGTTTACCCCCTCTCCGGTGAGAGAATAGAGGCTGGAGATATCGTTAGGATAACGAGAGCCAAGATAAACCTGTTCATTTTGCCCATTGTGGATAATACGGGAGAGGGCTTTAACATTTTGGCCTTCTCCGACAGTCTCAGACGCTATCTAACAAAGACCAATCGCTTCTCTATCTTGGGCGAAGAGAGGGTTATTCAGGAGGTTTCTGCTTACAAGGGCAAGTTTGAAGAGTCCAACCTTTTGGGGCTGTTTCACAGGCTCTATCAGGATAAGCTTGAGGCCTTCTTCGCTCTGAGGGGAATTATAGAGAAGGAGAAAGACAGCTACTTCTTCAGAGGAGACCTGTATTGTC
>JALWBK010000041.1:3449-4498 GCA_027037155.1 bacterium
GTATTGCCTGAACATAGGAAAGAGGGTGAGGAGCTTCAAGGTGTTTTTGGGTAGAGCAGGATGGCGTCCTTCCTTTGAGGAGGAGGTTGTTTACGCCACGGCTCCTGTAGAGGGCAAGGCTTATGCCGTTGCTGTGGGGGACGTTGATGGCGATGGTACGAAGGAGGTTGTGTTTGTTATAAACAACGTGGTTCACGCGCTGACGTACGATAAAGCCAAAAGGCGCTTTGTGGAGATTGCAAGCTTTAAGATCCCACTAACCTTCAAAGTGCTGGATGCTGACGTTGTGGATGTGAATGGAGACGGGAAAGACGACCTCTTGCTTTTGGGAAGCGACTTTAAGGATTACACTGTCTCAACGGTCATTTACAAATACACTAAAAATGGTTTTGCCAAGGCTGCTAAGATAGACGAGTACTTTGTTAAGGTCTTCGGAAGTGGAAATAGAAAGCTGGTTGTTGCCCAGTATCTCTTCAAGGAGGATCCTCTTTCCATACCGCCTTATATAGCAAACTTTAAGGGCTTTTCCTTTGAGAAGGGTGATAAACTGGTGGGCCTGAAGGGAGATTTCATTCTGGGATCCTCAGCCTTTGACGCAAATGGGGATGGCAAGCTGGATATAGTGCTCAATAGTGAAGGCAGCGTTTTTCTAAAAACACTTTCAGGGGATGTGATAGCAGATTTACCTGGAGAATTTGGAAATACCGGTCTTGCCTTCTTCTACAGGGAGCCGCAGGTCAAGACCTTCTACGAGGGAGAGGGTTTGGGTGAGATAAGCAAGGAGGATTATTCCCGCTTCAAAGAGCTGACTTTGACGGTTCCGGGTAAAGCGGCGGTGGGCTTCGCTAAGGGCCATCCGCTGCTGGCGGTGTTTAGAAACAAGCCTTTTGTGTGGGGAGCGTACTTTGATCCATTTAAGTCCGGAACTGTTAAGCTTTATCGCTGGAGTAACGGATATTTTGAGGAGACAGGATGGGTTAGGACTCTACCTGAGGGCATAAGAAGCGTTGCCCTTGGTGATGTGGACGGTGATGGGACTGTGGATGTGG
>JALWBK010000042.1 GCA_027037155.1 bacterium
CAATCCCCCAGACCTCTTCTCTTTCAGAGAATGGGAAATTCTGAAACTCACGTTCTCTGGCAAAAACATAAAAGAGATTTCAACACAACTGGAAATATCCGAGTCTTCTGTAAAAACATACCTTCAGAGAATCTACAGAAAAATGAAGGTATCCTCCAAAAGGGAACTTATCCAAAAGTTAAAATCCCCTACCGAGAACTCAGCCAACCATAAAGATCAGATATAAATTTACTCATTAACCTATCAAAGCCTAACTTTATCTTCTCAAAATCTATACCTTTTAAAGGGCTTTGGTAGCTGAAGGTGTGCTCGGCTAACTTCTCGTGGTGCCTTCCATAAACAAATACCCTCACCCTGAAAAAAAGGTAGTTCCCGTTTTTACCAAAGATAGGTTCCAAATCTTCCAGATGCACATAAAGGCGTTTAGCGTTATCACAAGAATAGGCAAAGCTAAATGCATCTAAAAGCGCCTCTTCAAGCATCCTTGGTGGTGGTGAATACCAGAAATGGCTGGCGTATTTGTGATAAAAGACACCCTTTTTATAAACCATTCTCCTTTCCCTAAGAGCCTGCGATGCATCAACCTGCCACAGGCAATAAGCGGGTAAGCTCTTCACCTCCGACACATCAGGCTCAAGGCGCAAATAAACCAAATCTGCCTGCCTTCTTGGGCAGAAAGAACACCCCATAGAAACAATAAGCAGCCCAATCGCTAAAAGCCTCTTCACTTCTTCCCCTCACCCGGTCCAGGACTATACTGCGGACCAAAGATTAGAAGAGATGGGTTCTCTTCCAGCATATCCAAAAAGACATTCAGCCTTTCGGTTACATGCTCCATCTCCACCAGCAACCTGTCAAGTCTCCTCAGTGTATCCTGAGAGAACCTGTTGTAAGAACCCTTGTTTTCTCTAAAGAAATCGTCTAACTCCTGCACCAACTTTTCAGCCTTGGAAATCAGAGCAGTTCCCCTTTTTACCATAGCGTTGGAAGAGCCTGCCACCTTTTCCCATCTTCCCATCAACCTACGCGCTTTTTCAGTGGCAGTATTCAACTTAACAAGCAATCTGGAAAAATTTTCAATGTTTTTGTCGCTAACCAGCCGATTGAGCCGCGTCACCAAAGCATCCACCCTCGCCAGAAGTTCGGGAAGAGAACGGGATACTTTCTGAAACTCTGAAAGCTCTAACCTTATCACCGGATACTGCTTTCCACCGATCTTAACCATATAAGGAGGACCTCCTTTACCCCCACTCAATCCTATGTAGGACAGACCCGTTATGCCTATGGGTACTATCTTTGCCACGGTATCGCTATGAAGGGGCACCCTCTTTTCCACCTTAAAGAATATGACCACCACGTTGGGATCCTCCGGATCTATCTGAAGACCTGTCACCTTGCCCACATCAATGCCCTTATACTTGACGGAAGAACCAACCCTCAAGCCACTAACGGACTCAGTGGTTAGAATTACACAGGTTGTGTATTCCTTTAGATCCCTGTACCCGTATATCCACAAAAGGGCTAAGACCGCCATGGCAAACATAACAAAGATAAAGGCTCCTATAACTACATACCTCGGCTTAGGCTCCAACTAAAAACCTCCTCCCCCTTTCCCCATGCACCATCCTTTTAAGCCATGGATCATCCACGTTCACCAAGCCCATGGGCTCTCCACAGTATACTAACTTGCCCTGAGAAAGAACAGCAACCCTATCGCATATCAGCAGGCTTGGAAGATCATGGGTTATCATCACAACAGTGGTTCCTGTAGTTCCGGCAATCTCCTTTATCAGCTTATCAAACTCATCGGCACTTATGGGATCCAATCCACTGGTGGGTTCATCAAGAAAGAGTATCTCGGGGTCCAGAGCCAGGGCTCTGGCAAGCGCCGCCTTTTTCTTCATGCCCCCAGAAAGCTGGCTGGGATACATGAAGAAGACCTCAGGGGGAAGGTTCGCCATCTGTATCTTCACCATGGCCATCTCACAGGCTATGCCTTTCGGAACCCTTTTTCTCTTCACAATGGAATAGATGATGTTCTCCCCAACAGTTACCGAAGAAAAGAGGGCGTCCGATTGAAAGAGAACCCCCATCCTGTTTCTCAAAGCTTGCTTTTCCTCCTCATTCAAAGAAAAGACATCCCTGCCATCAAAAAGCACCTGACCCTTGAGCGGCTCTTTAAGCAGTAGAAGAACCCTCAACAAAGTACTCTTTCCTGCACCGCTTCCGCCTATTATGGCGAAGATTTCTCCTCTTTTTATGTCAAAGGATATCCCTCTGTGTATGAGCTTCTCGCCATAGCTGGTTACAAGTTCCTTTACTTCAATCAGATTTTCAGCCATCTGAAAACCACCGAAAAGATCGCGTCTATCACCAAAACACCAAAGATGCTTGTAACAACACTCTCAATAACCCTGAAACCAATGCTTTCAGCCCTTTTCTCCACCAGCATTCCTTTCCAAGTACCAACCGTAGCCACAAACAATCCAAAAACTGGCGCCTTTATAACGCCGCTCCAGAAGTGATGCGGTGCAAGAACTCCACCCAAGCGGCTGGCAAACTGTGAAAATTCTATACCCAAGGAGAACTTCGCCACAAGCGCACCCCCAAAAATTCCCACCAAATCGGCAAATACAACCATGAAAGGGGTTATAATAGTCAGAGAAAGAATCCTGGGAAGCACAAGAGCAGAAAATGGAGAGATACCCATGACCTCAAGGGCGTCTATCTCGTCGTTCACCTTCATCAACCCAATGGTGGCGGTGTAACTGCTGGCGCTTCTTCCAGACATCAGAACCGCAACAATCAGTGGCGAAAGCTCCCTCACAACAGAAATGCTTACCAGATCAACTATGAATATGTTGGCTCCAAAGCGGGCAAGCTGCGCCGCACTCTGATAAGAGATCACAACACCTATGAGAAAAGAGAGGGTACCTATTACCGGTATGGCCTTTAAGCCAGAGGTCTCTATGTCCCGCAGAAAGACCCTTATCTCAAAATCCCTGAAGTGAAGTACTGCATGAATCAACAAACGCCCCAAAAAGTCAAAGAACGAAAGAAAACTCAATAAAGTAGTTTCAACAACGCTGTAAAGCTGCTCAAACACTCCCACATTTTGAGGCTTGCCACAGGTCCTTTCCCTGCCAAATACCATCTCAAGAAGCTTCAGATACCTGTTAGAGGGCTCAAACACCTTATCAAGCCCAACATCCCTTTCTTTCATCAAATCGGCAATCAACAAGGCACCGTAGGTGTCCATGTCAGACAAAAGGGAAAGATCCACCCGTTTGAACTCTGGTACATCCCCCAAATCAAAACCAATAGAGACGAGATCGTCCAAACGCCAACTACCAAGAGGGAAAAAGACATCCCCTTCAATCTTCCACAGACCTTCCGACAAGTAAGATATCCTCCCCCAGCTTTCTACATCCTACAAGCCTGAGCTTCACCGCCTCAGCCATTCTCTCAATACCAAGAGCACCTACACATGAAACCCCAGAACCAAGCAGCTTAAGAGCCACCACAGCCTGCACCTCGTCAAACAACTTCTCCTTTACAAAAGAAGCATGTACTCTGCCACCTCCCTCCACCAAAAGCTTGGTAATCCCCCTCTTGCCCAGCTCATCAAGCACCTCATCAAGGGCCAAGCCATCCCCCTTTCTACTGACCCTCACAACCTCCACAGTATCACTCTCAAGACTTTTTATTCTTTTCTGGTCCTGACAGGCGGTAAAAACGAGGGTTTTCACGCTGCCATCAAAGAGCTTAAGGTTAGAGGGAAGCGTCAAATCGGCATCCAGCACAACCCTTAGAGGATCCTTTCCTTTAACGAGCCTCACGTTGAGCCTCGGATCATCTTTAAGAGCCGTCTGCCTTCCCACAAGAACGGCATCACTTTCAGCACGAAGTCTATGGGCGTACCTTAAAGACACAGAACAGCTAACCCACTTAGAATCGCCGGTATCTGTGGCAATCTTGCCGTCCAAGGTCTGGGCCCATTTGAGTATTACGTAGGGCCTTCCGGTCCTAATCCACTTGAAAAACCCTCTGTTCAGCCAACGAGCCTGTTTTTCCAGCACACCAACTGTAACCTCCACCCCATGGTCTCTCAGTATTTGAACCCCCCTACCAGAAACCTGGGGATTGGGATCAAGGACCGCCACCACCACCCTCTTTACGCCAGATTCTAAAATAGCCTCTGTGCAGGGTGGGGTCTTCCCGTAATGACAGCAGGGCTCAAGATTCACATAGAGAGTGCAACCTTTGGCCCGATAGCCGAGCTTTTCAAGGGCTACCCTTTCGGCGTGTAAATCACCATAGCGGCGGTGATAACCCTCGGCAAGAATTTCTCCCTCAGGGGAAACCACCACAGCCCCAACCATGGGGTTGGGACTAACATGCCCCTGCCCCCGCCTTGCAAGGGCAAGGACACGCCACATGTAGTACTCATCAGACCTCATAAACCTCAAAGGGCCTTTCCGCCCCCTTTAC
>JALWBK010000043.1:0-6599 GCA_027037155.1 bacterium
TGGTGTTTTTCATCTGATTTAGGAACCTTTGGTCCTTGGTAGAAAGATAGAGTAGCAATTCTTTGGTCATCTTCTGGGTGAGCATTCTTTGTCTGCCTGCGATGTTTATTACAGGGGCAACGGCCTTTTGATCGTTCAGTATGTTGTGGATCATGAGGGTAGAAAAGACGATGTACAAGAGCATAATTATTACTGGTGTCATGACCTTAGCTCTGAAGCTCATCAAATGCCTCCCAGGGGGTTTGCAAAATTTCATTTTTGCAGAGATAACATCGTGAAAACGAAATCTCAACTGTTACAAAAACTCGTATGGATCTACGTCTTTGAAGATCCTCACACTTCCTATGGCGAGGGGTACCTTGGCCGCTATTTCAAGGAGGCTTTTCCTCTTGTTGGAGGACAAAATGATGTGAAATCTGTATCTATTCTTTATCCTCTCTATCGGAGCGGAGGCTGGTCCAAACACCTTTACATCTTCTGCCTCTGCCATCTCTTTCACTCTTTCTGCTGCATCTTTTACCCTCTCCCTGTTTGTTCCAACGCACAGTATCCTTACCAAGTGCGAGTAGGGAGGGTACTTTAACTCTTTGCGTAGTTCTAATTCATGCTGATAGAACTTCTCGCAGTTGCATTGTGCCCCAAGCCTTATGGCGTAATGGTCTGGGTTGAAGGTTTGAACTATCACAAGGCCCTCATCATCGGCTCTACCAGCCCTTCCTGCGGTTTGACAGATGAGTTGGAAGGTGCGCTCCCCCGCTCTAAAATCAGGGATGTTTATACCCATATCGGCTAAAAGTATTCCCACCAGTGTCACTTTTGGAAAGTGGTGCCCTTTGGATACCATCTGGGTTCCCACTAATATGTCAACCTTTCCCCTCTCCATTTCCTCTATCACCTTCCATCTTGAGAATCTGTCCTTAACAGTATCCCTGTCCATCCTGCGGACTGAGGCTTCTGGGAAGAGCGCTTTGAGTTTCTCCTCTATCTGCTGTATCCCGTAGCCCCGCAGTGTGAGATAACCTGACCCACATTCACTACATCTCACTATCTCGCAGCTTTCGTATCCACACCAGTTGCATCTGTACGTGAAACCAGTTGAGGTTTTGTAGGATGTAAGCGAGACATCGCAGTTGGGGCATTTTACCGCCTTGCCACATCTTTTGCACATGAGTATCCTTGAATACCCCCTTCTGTTCAAAAGGAGTACGGTGATCTCTTTTTTGAGAAGCCTTCTCTCAATCTCCTGTAGCAGAAGCCTTGAGAATATCCCTTTTTCCTGTCTCATATCTACAACACACACTTTGGGGAGCTTACCTGTGACTCTCTTTTTCAGGGTTATGAGGTGGTACTTACCCTTTAGGGCGTTGTGGTAGCTTTCAACAGATGGAGTTGCGGAGCCGAGTACTACTGGGCAACCATCAAAGGTTCCCCTCACCACAGCCACATCTCTCGCGTTGTATCTGGGAGACTCCTGCTGTTTATAGGACGCATCGTGCTCTTCATCCACAACGATGAGAGAGCACCTTTGAAAGGGAGCGAATACTGCAGATCTCGTGCCTACCACTACCTTGTACCGGCCTTCCCTAATTCCCATCCAGGTTCTTGCCCTTTCGGTATCGCTTAAACCGCTGTGTATCACGGCGAATTTATCTCCAAACATGCCCTCAAAGCGCTTTATGTAGTGGGGTGTGAGGGCGATTTCTGGTACGAGTATCAGGGCAGAGCCGCCCCTTTCTACCACCTCTGCCGAGAGTCTGCGGTATATCTCGGTCTTGCCGCTGGCAGTGACGCCGTGTATGAGATAGACACCGAACTTGTTCAGGCTCTTTTGTATAGTTCGTACTGCCTCTTGCTGTTCGGAGCTCAGCACAATGGATTCCAAAATTGGTTCCAGCTCCTCTTTGGTTCGTATTTTCTCCAAAGTGATAAGTCCCTTTTTCTCAAGAGCCTTAAGGATGGATCTGCTGAATCCCCAAACCCGTTCAATTTCCGAAACGGGTAGAGGTCCCTTTTCTTTCAAAAGGTTTAAGAGCGAGCTCTGTTTTGGTGTCAGTTTGCTTGTGCTTTTGTTTTCTAAGACCTTTGCTACTAAAATACCGCCTGAATCGGATACTTCTTTCCCCCTGCGTATTGAAGGTGGTAGTGCAGCGGCCCACACCACACCCAAGGGCTCAAGGTAGTATCTTGCCACCCAGTTTATGAGCTTAACGATATTTTCTGGAACTATAGGGGTTTCATCTATAGGTTGTGCCTCTTTGTAGTCTATCCCTTCAGGGGGAGATTCACACAGCCCAACTACAAAACCTACCCTTTCTTTACCCTTCAGCGGTGCCTTTACCCGGCAGCCGACTTCAACCTGGAACCGACAGTAGTAGGTTAAAGGATGGGGGTGGGCCAGTGGGAAGACCACGTTTATGAACCGCATGTTTACGTTAGTTTACCCACTGTTGCTATGTAAATCACAGACTCGGTTATGCCGTCCAGTCCCAGTATCTGGTTCACCTCATCATCAAAGAAGGCTCCTATAGCGCAGCAACCGAGCCCCATAGCTGTAGCGGCGAGGTACAGGTTCTGGCAGATGTGTCCTACATCCATAAAGATATACCTAAAGGCGCGCTCACCATACTTCACGCGGCATCTGTCTATTACAGCAGTCCAGATAAAAGCCACTGCACATGTGGAGAGCATATGCTGTCCTAAGCATGCCTCTTTTAAGCTTGTGGAGTAGTTGCCGCCTCGTATCATCTCAAGGCAAAATCTTTTCACATTGAAGTGGTAAATTCCCATAGAGAGATCCTCTACCCTGTGGATCCACAGGTACGTTTCAATGGGATACAAAGCACCTGCAGATGGAGCGGATCTCAGAAGAAAGCCCGATACCCTACCTGTTATACCCTGGGTGGCCCAAAGGAGCTGGGAAAGCTCCTTCTGCGTCATTATGTCACCGGTGTAGCGTCTCTTTGATCTTCTCTTTCTGATAACATCCCATATACTCTCACCGCCTCCCACCACAGGAGCAGGCAGAAATACCGTGGGAACATTGGTATACTCTTTGTAGGCTTCTGGGATCTTTATAACCCTTGATGGGGTGAGATCTTTCCCCCTTGTGTACTTTGTATCCATAAAGAACTTTTCCCCAACGGGTATCATGTTGCACCCCCACTTGAACTGTGACATTTCGTCATCTAAATTTAAGAATAACAACAAACAGAAGCGGTGTAAAATGTTGTTCATGGGAAGGAGAAAAGTATGGGATCTGTTGCTTAAAGGCCGCTTACGAGATTTGGAGGCCTACCTTAAAAAGGGTGTGGAAAAGAACAGAAAATTCTATCCGATTCTCATTCATCTCCTTCTTGAAATAGGCAAGCACCAGGAGGCGTTAGAGTGGGCTGAGAGGTATTCTCTTCTTGAACGAGATGTCTACCCTCAGTACCTTTACTTTCTTGCTTTTTCAAAATGTGACAGAGAAGGCCTTATAAAGGAGAAGAAGAAGCTCTATAAACTGTTGAAAGGGGGAAAACATAAGGGGACGCGCCTTTTTCTCTCCGCTGTGGTTGATCTCCTTATGGGAAGAACAGAGTCGGCTTTGAAAGGTTTTAAGGAGGCCATAACAGAGGGGTGTGTTTTAGGGCATTGGGGAATGGCGGAGATTATGTCTGCTCGAGGGAGCAAGGAAGAGGCGGTGGAGGATGCCCTTCAGTCTTTAAAGGAGGCCAAGAGCTTTCCCCCTGTGTATCTAACCCTTGGAAAGATTCATCCTTCTTTCCTCAAAAGAACGTATTACCTTTACAAGTACCTTCGTGTTGTTCCTGTGTCATCTGAGGCATGTTATGAGCTGGCGATGCACTTGATAGAGTATACCTCTTATCCTGTGGTGGGATTCTTTGTGAAGAGTAAGGTTATAGATTTGTTCAAGGCGAAGGCTCTGTTGGAGTCTCCCAAGTTGGAGAATGTGTGGCTGTACAAGCTTGTAGCCAGTCATAAGCTTATGGAGGGCAAACTTTCTGAGGCTGCAAAATGGATTCTTATACAGCAGCAGGTGCTTTACAACACATTGGTGAATCTGGAAAGCCAGCTTACCGAAAACACGAACTCTCTTTCTGAGGAGCTTAGCGATATGGTGTATGCCCTTGTGGGGCTGCTTTCGGGGAAAGACCTCATTACGGAAGAGGAGTTTCACAAGGTTTACAACGAGAGAAGGGAGACCAGGCTCTTAGAAAAGATGTACCAGCTATCCCAGGACAATAATAGCGAGGCCAATAGCTAACAGATAGAAACTAAAGTACCTAAAACTCTTTTGGGTGAGCATTTTTACAAATAGCTTTAGCCCGAGTAATCCACAGACGAAAGCGGTGGCCATACCTGCAAGTAGATTGATATCAATTGATGCACTCTGCATCCCTTTGACCAGTTCTAAGAATGTTGCACCAGCTATGGCGGGAATTGAGATGATGAAGGAAAAGGGTGCCGCTTCACTTCTTTTTATGCCAACAAGAAGGGATGCGAATATGGTGGATCCGGAGCGAGATATTCCAGGAATGACAGCCATTCCCTGAAAGAGCCCTACCAGTAGTATGCTAACTATGCCTACCCGCGAGACCTCCTTAGTACCATTTATCTTGTCAACGGCAAACACAATAGCGGCGGTTACGAGAAACATACAGGCCACGATCTTTGGCTTTAAAAGCAGAAACTCCACATGGTCTTTCAGGGCAAGGCCCACAATCCCGGTGGGTATCGTGGCAAGGATCACGTATAGAAGCTTCTTGCCATCACGCAGGTAGTCTAAAATTTCCTTCCTGAAATAGACCAGTACTGCTAACAGAGTGGCGAAGTGAAGCATTACATCAAAGAAGAGTCTGTTTCCCGAGAAAGAGAAGTAATTCTGAAGCACTGCAAGGTGTCCCGAACTTGATACAGGGAGGAATTCCGTTAATCCCTGAACAGCGCCCAGGAGAATCGATTCGGCAAGATCACTCATAAGACAGGCCTTCCATAAGTGCCTTTATGTTCAGCTCAGCAGCCTTTGGAGACTTACTCTTTTCTTTAATCACCTCTTTGACACTTTCAATGCTCACCACCGGTCTTTCTTTGAGAAGGACCCCAAGCAGGACCATGTTTGCTGCCCTGTCTTCACCTATGGATATGGCTATCTCTGTGGCAGGCACCTTGATGAGCTCGTATCCTCCATCCTTTATGTCAACTATGGAGGAGTTGATAATGAGCAATCCATTCTCTTTTATCCTATCCTTGTATTTATCCCACATCCTCTGATGCATAACCACCATATTGTCTACTTGGGCCAGAAGCGGAGATCCAACCTCTTCTTGGGAGATGATTATAGTGACTGTGGCATCACCTCCCCTTTTCTCCACCCCGTAGATGGGAACCCAGGTGGTGTGTAATCCCTCTTTTATAGCGGCTTCGGCGAGAACCTGCCCCATAAGGAGCGAACCCTGCCCTCCGATTCCAGCTATGAACACATTAAAGTCTTTCAATGCATCACCCTCTATCTCTTAAAATTCCGATGGGATAGTAGCTTTCCATCTCTTCATCTATCCATTTACATGCCTCAAGAGGATCCATCCTCCATCCTGTTGGACATGCCGAGAGCACTTCTACCATAGCAAAGCCCAGCCCGTTCAGTTGTGCCTCAAAGGCCTTCCTTATGACGCGCCGGGCGTTCTTAACGGCTTTGGGAGAGTTTACCTTTACCCTTGCCAAGAAGGCGGGAGCGTCCAGTGTGTTCAGCAGCTCCACCATCCTCATGGGGTATCCGGAGTTACTGGGATCTCGCCCGAAGGGACATGTGGAAGCCTTCTGCCCCAAAACTGTGGTTGGTGCCATCTGACCGCCGGTCATGCCGTAAACGGCGTTGTTTACGTATATTACTGTTATGAGTTCTCCCCTATTTGCTGCATGTATGATCTCTGCAGTTCCAATGGCCGTTATCTCACCGTCTCCCTGGTAACAAAAAACCACCTTGTCCGGTAGGCACCTCTTTAACCCGGTTGCCACTGCGGGAGCCCTTCCGTGAGGGGACTCTGCAATATCGCACCTTATGTACTCGTACAGGAAGACTGCACAGCCCACCGGTGCAACGCCGATGGTTCTTTCTCTTATACCAAGGTCGTCTATGACCTCGGCCACAAGTCGGTGGATGATGCCGTGATGACATCCCGGACAAAAATGGTAAACCTTGTCACTTAAAGCCTCTGGCCTTTTAAATACAACCTGCAAATTCCCCATTTAACACCCCTTGAAAGATGCGCTCTATGGGTACCACCTTTACGCCCATCTTGTCAAGTTCAGGTAGTCCTTTGACTAAGGCACGGTAGGTTGATATGTGGGGATGTCCTATAGCTATGGCGTAACCCTTTTTTAGTGCTATTTTTGCCAGCTCTTGTAGCTGGTTTAGGATGTACCTTTCGTTTTTGGTATTGTCCAAAAACACGTCTCTTTTGAGGACAGGCCATCCGAGCTCTTTGCCCACTTTACAACTTACGCTTTTTCCAGTGGTTTTGCTATCAACAAAAAAGAGCCCGTTCTGATACAGAAATTGCAGTACCACCTTCATGCCCCTTTCGTATGATGTGAAT
>JALWBK010000043.1:6609-7031 GCA_027037155.1 bacterium
CGGCATAAGGTACCCTTTTTAGCTCCACAGAAAGTTTATTGATGATGGTTCTTCTGTCCATGTAGGTGAGGAGCATGCCCTTGGTCTTTTTCTCCAACTTCTCAATGATTTCAGAGGTGTGGTTGGGTTCCATGGGTATGTGTAGCATAACAGGTTTGTGATGTTGGTGTGCTAACTTGGCACTGATGATATCAAAGGGTGTAAAGGGGATTATTGAGAGGGTTACGGGATACGGTAGAGAGGAGAACCTCTTTATGTCGCTCATCCTATATCCTATGTCGTCTATGATTATGGCTATAACAGCCCTGTATCTCTTCCGTTTGGGTGGGGTCGGAAAGGGTTGTTGGGAAATTTCTTTGGGTGTTGGCTGTGTCTTTACAACTTCTACCCTTTTAGATTCGCTCCAGCGAGCTATCTGGTAA
>JALWBK010000043.1:7041-14032 GCA_027037155.1 bacterium
CCAATGCCCCGAAAAAGACGCACTAAAAAAAGGAAGACCCCCGCCCATAAAGGAACAGGGCTCTTCCTTTTTTTAGTGCGTCTTTTTCGGGGCATTGGTGGAGAGACCCAGTCTCAACCAAAGCTTCAAGAAGTCTTCGGCGAATTTGAGCTGATAGTCTTCTTTCTTTTCCTTCTCTTTTGCTTTGTCTAAGTTCTTCAGGCCTTTCCCCTTTTTGAGTTCCACCAGCTGTTTTTCTCTTATGACCGGATGTTCCTTCTTGGCAACGAGGTTTTCAGGTATGACGATGTCAGGGGTTATGCCCTTTTCCTCTATACAGATGTGATCGGGCGTGTAATAGTAGGCCGTTGTAAGTTTTAAGGCAGATCCGTCAGATAAGGGGAATATGGTCTGCACTGATCCTTTTCCAAAGGTCTTTTCACCTATTACCACGGCCCTTTTGTGAGCTTTTAGGGCGCCGGTAACGATTTCCGATGCGCTGGCTGAGCCTGCGTTAACCAGTATAACCATGGGTATCTGGGGGAATGTGCCTTTGTCGTGGGAGAAGTATCTGAGGTTTTCAGTGGCTCCCTTCCCTTTGGTGTATACGATCAGCTTGCCACCGGAGAGGAACTTGTCCGCCACAGATACCGCCTGCACTAACAGACCGCCGGGGTTGTTTCTAAGATCAAGTATCAGCGCCCTCATTCCCTTTTTGTAAAGATTGTTGAAGGCCTTGGTGAGCTCTTGGGTGGTCTTCTCCTGGAATTGTTTGATCTTTATGTAGCCGATGCCGTTTTTCTCATCCAACATCTTGTAGGTTACGCTTTTTACCTTGATAATGTCCCTCACTATGGTGACGTCAAAGGGCTTCTCAACGCCTTCTCTTACGATGGTTATGGTGACCTTGGTGCCCTTGGGTCCTCTCAGTTTTTTAACGGCTTCCATAAGGGTCATGCCTTTGGTGGGAACGCCATCTATCTTTATTATCTTGTCACCTGCCTTGATTCCCGCTCGCCATGCCGGGGTATCCTCTATGGGAGACACCACTGTCAGAACCCCATTCTGCATGGTAACCACCATGCCCACACCGCCAAACTCTCCGGTTGTCTCTATTTGCATCTCCTTGAACATGTCTGGCGTCATAAAAACAGAGTGGGGATCCAAACCGGAGGTCATGCCTTTTATGGCGTTGTAGATGAGGTCCTTGTAAGAGACATCTTTAACGTAGTTCTTCTCAATATAGTGTATGGCTTCGCTGAAGACTTTGAGATACATATAGAGGGATGCCTTATCTTTGTCTTTCGCTTTTTTCGCTGCTTCAATGGGTACTACAAGGATGAAAAGTAAAATTATTAAAGAGACCAAAATGCGCTTTTTTTCCTTCACAGCTCCTCCTCCCTAAATGAACAGGCTGGATAGGATCCTAATATCTTTACAAACAGACATCTCTTCTTCAAGCATTCCAGCACTTCTTTCACCCTATCTTCCTTTATGTGGCCCTCAAAATCAACATAGAAGATGTAGTCCCATGGCTTCTTCTTGGAAGGCCTTGATTCAATCTTGGTGAGGTTTATGCCTTTGTCAGAGAAACAGGAGAGTATGTTTTTTAAGGCGCCCACCTCATCTGAGAGGCTGAAAAGAAGAGAGGTCTTGTCTCTGCCAGTGGGCTCTGTCTCTTCTCTTCCCACCACCAAGAACCTGGTGTAGTTGTCCCTTCTATCTTCAATGTTGCGTACCGCCACCTTTAATCCATAGAGGGTTGCTGCCATATCGCTGGCGATGGCTGCTGCATCATCATTTTCTGCTGCCATCTTGGCTGCTTCAGCAGTGCTGGAGACGTAAACTATCTTCGCTTCTGGCATGACTGCGGCAAGCCACTTTCTGCACTGAGCTATGGCATGGGGATGGCTGTAAATCTTTTCTATTCCTGCGGTGTCTCCGCTTTTGGTGAGAAGATGGTGGGATACCCTTAGATAGATCTCTCCCACGATCTTGACCTTCTCAAATTCCATGAAGGCATCCAGTGTGCGGTTTACAACGCCTTCTGTGGAGTTTTCAAAGGGTACGATTCCATAGTTTACGTGTCCTCTTTCCACCACTTCAAAGATGCCCTCTACAAACTTCACAGGTACAAAGCGCGCAGAAAGGCCAAAGTACTCAACGCCAGCTTGATGGGTGAATGTGGCCTCCGGACCTAAATAAGCCACTGTGATCTCTCTTTGTATGGCCACGCAGGCGGAGATGATCTCCCTGTACACGTACCTTATGGCCTCGTTGGGGAAGGGCCCCGGGTTTTTCTCCATGAGCCTTTTGAAGATGTTCTGCTCTCTGCCAGGCACATAAATGGGCGAGCCAGATGTACGCTTGATTTGTCCGATCTTCAGGGCCACCTCCGCTCGCCTGTTGAGCAGCTCTAATATCCTCTCATCTATCGAGTCTATCTCTCCCCTTAGTGCTTCAAGCTCACTTCTTTGTGCCATTGGTGGTCTTCCCAGGGGCAGGAGTGCTGTTCACAGTCACCTTGAGGGGATTGGGGACGCTCTTTTCCTCTACTTTGACTTTAGGGATAGCTTTTTCTACAGCCTTGACGTACTTGGGCTTTCCTACAATTACGGTTAAGGCAATGGAATTTACAAAGAAGATTATCGCCAGCACCACCGTCATCTTGGCTAAAAAGGGTGTGGGCCCTTTGGGTCCAAACACAGCTGATGAGGAGCCAACCCCGAAGGCTGCTCCCATCTCAGCACCCTTGCCCTTTTGTAGAATAACAACCACGATCAAAAGCAGCGAGACGATTACGTGAAGTACTATTAGAGCCGTTTCCATCTACATCCCTCCAGCTACCTTTATGATTTCGCAAAAGCTTTCGGCCTTCAAACTTGCCCCACCAACCAGTGCACCGTCAATATCAGGTTGCTCTATTAAACCTGCTATATTGTCAGGCTTAACACTGCCTCCATAAAGAATTCTCACCTTTTCTGCAACATCACCTATTGTCTCTTTAAGCAGACTTCTGATGTAGGAGTGAACTTCCTGTGCTATCTCAGGGGTTGCCACTTTGCCCGTTCCAATGGCCCACACAGGCTCGTAAGCGATGACCAGTTCTTCACCTGAGGAGATTTCCACACTGTTTAGTGCTCCTTTAACCTGTTGTGATACCACTTCAAAGACCCTACCCTCTTCTCTCTCCTCTAACTTTTCGCCTACGCAGACAATGGGTGTTATACAGGCCTCAAGTAGAGCCTTTACCTTTTTATTGACGTGTTCATCGGTTTCCCCAAAGTAAATTCTCCTTTCGGAGTGTCCAACGATGCAGTAGGTGCAACCTAAATCTTTAAGCATGTACGGTGAGACCTCACCGGTAAAGGCACCTTCCTTTTCCCAAAAGACATCCTGGGCAGAGAGCTTAACAGGTGTTCCCTCTATAACGGCGCTGACTATGGGAAGATAAACAAATGGGGGTGCAACACCTATGTCTACCCTTTCCCCTAACTCAGGAGTGATGCCCAAAAGTATCCCTCTAACCAGCGAGAGGGCCGATTCTCTATCTTTGTTCATCTTCCAGTTGCCGCAGATGAAGGGTCTTCTCATTGTACCGCCTCCTTGTCGGTCAGCACTTCCACGCAGGGGAGGGTACCCTTTTCTAAAAGTTCTAAGAAGGCACCACCTCCTGTGGATATGTGGGATATCTTCTCGCTAACGCCAGCCATATTGATGGCTCCCGCTGTATCTCCACCACCTGCGATACTCAAGGCGCCAAGGGATGCTATGTGCCTTGCTATCTCTACAGAACCGGTCTTAAACTTCTCAAGCTCAAAGAGACCCAATGGCCCGTTCCATACAATGGTGTTGGCATCGTTCAAAGCCTCTTTGAAGAGGGTTATGGTGGCAGGTCCGATATCAAGTCCCATCATGTCCTCTGGTATCTCTTGGAAAGGCACAAAGTAAGACCTTGCCGTATCACTTGCCTCAGATGCAACGGCGAAATCCACCGGTAAGTACAACTTTATCCCGTTACCCCTCGCTTTGTACACAATCTGCATAGCCACATCCAGATACTCAAGCTCCACTAAGGACTTTCCGGTTCTATATCCCATAGCCTTTAAGAAGGTAAAAGCCATGGCTCCGCCTATCAGTAGCTTATCTACCTTTTCAACGAGGGTCTTTAGGATTCCTATCTTGGTTGATACCTTGGCACCGCCTATGATGGCGACGAAGGGCCTTGCTGGGTTCTCAAAGGCCTTTTTGAAGTACTCTATCTCCTCTTCAATGAGGAAACCCATGGCGGCAAGCTTGGCGAACTTTGCCGCGGAATAGGTAGAGGCGTGCTTTCTGTGGGCTGTACCAAAAGCGTCATTGACGTAGTAATCAACGTGCTCAACGAGCTTTTTTGCAAATTCAGGATCGTTCTTGGTCTCCTCGGGGTAGAACCTCACATTCTCCAAAAGAAGAATATCGCCCTCTTTAAGCTTCTCTATCGCCTCCTTGACCTTTGGTCCGATGCAGTCATCTATGAACTCTACCTCTTTATGCAGTAAGCGGGAGAGCCTTCCCGCCACAGGTTTGAGGCTGTACCTTGGGTCTCTACCTTTTGGCCTTCCGAGATGTGAGGCAAGAACGATCTTTGCCCCGTGATCTATGGCGTAATTTATGGTTTTTAACGCCGCCCTTATCCTGGAATCGTCCAAGATGTTTCCTCTATCGTCAATGGGAACGTTGAAGTCCACCCTTATGAAAACCCTTTTGCCCTTGAGGTCTAAATCCCTGATAGAGAGCTTATTCATGGTATTATTCTCCTATCAGCTTCACCAGATCTCTGAGCCTGCAGGAGTAACCCCACTCGTTGTCGTACCAGGAAACCACATTTACGAGGTTGCCTATCACCTTGGTGGAGAGGGCATCTACAATAGAGGATCTGGGATCGCCGTTGTAGTCTATGGATACGAGAGGCTCCTCGCAATAGCCCAGTATTCCTTTGAGCTCTCCTTCTGCCGCCTCCTTTAAAGCGTTGTTGACCTCCTCAACGGTGGTGCTCTTCTCTAACTCTGCCACCAGATCCACCACCGACACGTTGGCGGTGGGTACCCTCATGGCCATTCCATCTAACTTGCCCTTCAGCTCGGGTAGCACCTCTCCCACAGCCACAGCGGCACCGGTGGTGGTTGGTATGATGGAAACCGCCGCAGCACGGGCCCTTCTCAGATCCTTATGGGGCAAATCAAGGATCCTTTGGTCGTTGGTGTAGGCATGGACGGTGGTCATAAAGCCTTTCACGATGCCGAATCTTTCGTGTAACACCTTTGCCACTGGAGCTAAACAGTTGGTGGTGCATGAGGCGTTGGATATGATCTTGTGCTTTTGTGGATCAAGCTGCTGGTGGTTAACGCCTATAACCACGGTTATGTCAGGGTTTTTAGCTGGAGCTGATATGACCACCCACTTTGCACCCGCATCCAGGTGCTTGCTGGCCTTTTCTCTATCCCTGAACAGACCTGTGGATTCAATGACCACATCCACCTCTAACTCTTTCCAGGGAAGATTGGCGGGGTCCTTTTCCGAAAGGACCTTTATCTGTTTCCCGTCTACCACTATGCTGTCTCCTTCGGCTTTTACCTCTTTGCCGTACTTCCCGTGCACTGAATCGTACTTGAGAAGGTGGGCCAAGGTGACAGCGTCGGTAATGTCGTTTATGGCTACGATCTCTATCTTTTCATCATCAAAGGCAGCTCTGAAAAAGTTTCTTCCAATTCTACCAAACCCGTTAATAGCCACTCTTATTCCCATATTCTGCCTCCTTTATAGCGAGATTTTTAACTACGTGCGGTGTTGACAGTAGTCTTTTATAGCTTTATTGAGGGTGTGGTCAAGATGATTAAGGCGGTAAGAGGATTTAAGGACGTACTCCCTAACGATATGCCTTACTGGCACCTCCTTGAGGAGGAGGCTCGCTCTCTCTTTGAAAGTTTCGGTTACAGGGAGATACGCGTTCCTGTTTTAGAGAAGCTTGAGCTGTTCCAAAGAAGCATCGGTACAACCACCGATATAGTTGAAAAGGAGATGTACGTCTTTGAGGACAGAAACGGAGAGTATCTTGCTCTAAGGCCTGAGGCAACGGCTGTTATAGCCAGGGCCTTCATTGAGCATGCCCTTCACTTAAAGGATAATAATCATAAATACTACTTCTTTGGGCCTATGTTCAGGCACGAAAGGCCTCAAGCTGGAAGATTACGGCAGTTTTACCAGCTTGACGTAGAAGCCTTTATGGTGAAGTCTCCCTCTATGGATGCTGAAGTGATGGCAATGCTCTACCTTTTAGCTAAGAGGGTTAAGGTGGAAGACGGCGTCTCTTTGGAGGTTAACCACATTGGCTGTCCCCAATGCCGACCTATCTACAGAGATATACTTATAAACTTCTTGAATGTCCAGAAGGATAAGCTCTGTAAGGATTGTAAAAGAAGGCTTGAGCGTAACCCTTTAAGGGTTCTTGACTGCAAAAGAGAGACCTGCAAGGCTGTTACCGAAAACGCTCCTCAGATTATACACTACCTCTGCGATGGTTGTAAGGATTACTTTGACAAGACATTAGAGTATCTCTCCCTTGCAAGCGTTCCCTTTGTCATTAACCCTATGATAGTGAGGGGGTTGGATTACTACACCGGTGTGGTCTTTGAGCTGACCACCACAGAGCTTGGTGCCCAGAACGCTGTGGCTGCCGGTGGAAGGTACGATAATCTGGTGGAGGAGTTGGGAGGTCCCAGTGTTCCCGGTATAGGTTTTGCCGTTGGGGTGGAAAGAACGGTGGCCCTTATGAAGAATCGCTATCCTCTTGAGTGGGATCCACCAGTTTTCTTCTTTGCCGTATTGGGCGAGGAGGCAAAAAGGCTTGCTCTTCCCTTGGTGCTTGAGTTGAGGGAAAGCGGGTTGAAGGTGGAGATGGAGCATACCGACCGTAGTCTGAAGGCTCAGCTCAGAAGGGCTAATAAGCTGAACGCCCGTTACGCTGTTATTG
>JALWBK010000044.1 GCA_027037155.1 bacterium
TTCATGCTTATCACAGCTGCGATCACATCAATCCTCTTAACACCCGTGTAGGGACCTACTATCTCTCCGCCCATGAGCCTTCCGCTGTCTTTATCCCACAGCAGCTTTACCTTTATGGTGCCTCCTCCCGGGTAGTAATGGGCTACGCTGCCAGCCTTTATCAGCACCTTGCCGTAGTTCACACCCCTTTCCTTCAGCTCCTTCTCCACGAGTCCCACCCTTGCAATACCTAAGTCAAAGAACTTAAAGATGGAGGTGCCTGCTACCTTGGGCATTACCACGCGCTTTCCAGCAACGTTGCTGCCTGCAACCCTTCCGTGTCTGTTGGCTATGCTTCCCAAGGGAAGGTAGATGGGCTCTCCCGTAACCACACTATAACAGTGGGTGCAGTCTCCGGCGGCAAAGACTCCCTCGTGGGATGTTTCCATGTATTCATTCACCTTGATGGTGTTGGCAACAGAAAGCTCAAGCCCTGCTTCCTTTGCCAGTTCGCTGTTGGGGATTACACCAATAGAGACAATGACCATATCCACAGGAATCCTGTCTCCAGAGGAGAGTTTTACCTCCCTTACCTTTTCGTTTCCCACAAATTCCTCAACGCCTACGCCCCAGTAGCGTACCACCCCGTTTTCATCCATGAGCTTGGGGATGTCTTCTACTATGTCTTCGTCAAACTGGGGGGGAGCGTAGCTTGCTATATCAATGCTGTAAGGCTTGATTCCCCTCTTCAAAAGGCCGTCTATCACCTCAAGGCCTATGAAGCCGCTTCCGATTACAGCCACATTTTTGACGTCGTTTTCCTTCATGTAGGAGAGGATACCTAAAAGGTCGTCTAATTGTTTCAAGGTAAAGATGCCTTTTAGGTTGGCTCCTGGAACATTCAAGGTTCTCGCCCTGGCTCCAGTGGCTATTACCAGCCTGTCAAAGGGATAGCTCTCCTCTTTGCCCTCTTTGCTTTCTGCACGAAGCAGACCTTTCTTTAGGTCTATCTCCGTAACCCTGTAGCCCAGTTTGACGTTGATTCCTGAGCGCTCAAAGTCCTCCTTCTTTCTCACCACCAAGTGGAAGGGATCCTCTATGTCGCCGGATATACAGTAAGGCATACCACAGGCACCTACTGAGACGTAGTTTCCAGCCTCAAAGATGGTGATCTCCGCGCTTTTGAGTGTCCTTTTTGCCTTGGCAGCGGCGGAGGTTCCGCCTGCTATTCCACCTATAACTGCAATTCTCATTTTAACTCCTCCCAAATGGTATCGATTAAATGTTTTACAGAGAGCCCTTCAACCTCGTAAAGCTCTTCAGGCACTCCAGAAGGAGCGTATCTTTTTACGCCCATCTTGCGCAGTCTGAAGGAAAGTCCTTTCTCAAAGGCCTTATCTGCCACTATGGACCCAAGCCCCGTTCCTATATGGTGGTCCTCATAAACGATGATTGGGCCCTCTTTCCCAAACTCGGCTATGGTGTCTATATCAGGATCAAGCACACAGGGCACGTTCACAACCCTCACGGACACACCTTTTTCTGCCAGTTGTTCTGCTGCCTTGATGGCTCTGTGAAGCATGTTTCCGTAGGAAAGGATTGTGGCGTTGCTTCCCTCTCTCACCACGTCCATCTTTCCGTACTCAAAGGTGTAGTCTCCACCGAAGATGGGATTGCCCTTTTCATCAAGGATTATGGGCTGGGATTCCCTACCCATGCCTATGGCATAGTTGCCGTATCTTGCCAATATGTACCTTACGGCTCTGTCCATCTGGTTGGCATCGGCAGGTATTATGAGCTTAAAGCCAAAGAGGTTTCTTATAAGCCCTATGTAGTCAATGCAGTGGTGGGTCTTTCCATCCTGTCCCACATCTAATCCAAGATGAGTCAGAATGAGTTTTAGGTTGGTGCAGTTAATATCGTTGAGCCTATGTTGGTTGTAAACCTCGCTTATTCCAAAGACACCAAAGTCTGCAAAAACAGAGATCACACCGCACACAGATGCAGCACCTGCAACGGTGGCGGTGTTGTGTTCCTGCACTCCCATCTCAAAGAAGTAATCGGGAAGCTCTCTGGCAAACCAGCCTGTTCTGACAGAGTCCATCAGGTCACAGTCAAAGACGATGATGGGGGTTTTGCCTTCAACGCCGCAGTTTCTCTTTCCCACATCTAACAAGGCTTTGCCAAAGGCGGCTCTGTTGTCCACCTTATCATCGGGGGAATATGTGAAGGGCTCGCCTGTATCCACCGCTACATCATACCTTTTGCAGCTGCTCTCTTTCTTCTTTATGTGGAAGGCAGCTCTCTTTTCTTTAAACTTTGGTCTATCGTTTTCAATCTGCAGCTCTTCAAGGGCAGCCTTTATCTCACCCTCTTTGAGGGCTCTACCGTGGTACTGCTCGTCGTTTTCCATAAAGGAGATGCCTTTGCCCATCACCGTCTTGGCGATCACTGCGTAGGGCGCGGATTCATCCTCTATGGCAGTCTTTATAGCCTTGTACAGGGCCTGATAATCGTGGCCGTCAACCTCAATCACCTTCCATCCATCGGCTTCGTAGTTGGCCTTTATATCCATGGGCATTACGTCCATAAAGTTGCCGCTTATCTGTTTGTTGTTGTAATCTATCACTACGGTGATGTTGTTGAGTCCAAATTTCTTGGCGAACTTCCTCGCTTCGGAGACCTGACCCTTTACCTGCTCTGCATCGGACATGAGCACGAAGGTGTGGTAATCCAGCCCTCTCACCTTTGCTGCCAGTGCAAAACCGCACCCTGCCGAGAGGCCCTGTCCCAGGTTGCCTGTGGACCACTCAACTCCCGGTATGGCCCTTTCCACATGGCCTTCAAATATGCTGCCAGCCTTTCTAAAGGTGGAGATGGCCTCTTCTACGTCAAAGAAGCCCAGCCTGCCCATAACCGCGTAGACTGCGGGAGAGGTGTGACCGTGGCTTATGACTATCCTGTCTCTGTCCTCTCTATCGGGATTGTCGGGAAAGACCTTGGCGTAGGAGAAGACTACCAGGTAGATGTCTAAAGAGGAGATGGATCCTCCCGGGTGGCCTGAGCCGGCTATGTTGGTCATCTTCAGTATGTCGCCTTTGCACAGCCTTGAGAGCTCTTTCAAACGGTTTATCTCTTCCTGGGGAAGCTCCTCGTACCAGAATCTACCCTTGAGCAATTCTCCCTCCTTTGAAGACTGGATTTTCACATAGCAGAGTCGCTCATCCTTATAATCTCATCTAACTCCTTTTTCAAACTCTCAGGTATCCCAATAATGTCCACATTGAGGAATCCCCTCACAATAGTTGCCGTTGCTTCGTCCTCCGTCAATCCTCTTGCCATAAGGTACTCTATCTCTTCCTTTGCGATCTTCCCAACCGCTGCCTCGTGGGACATCTCAAGGTCCTTTGCCCTGCCTTCCAGCTCCGGTATGGCATGCATAACACCGTCATTGGTGAGCAGCAGTCCTTTGCACTCTAAATGTGCCTTCACTCCAGGCTTCTCCCCTATAAGGTGACCCCTCGCTATGAGAGTTCCGCCAAAGGAGACGGATCTGGAGATCACCTCTGCCTTTGTCTCTTCCTCCTTTAGGTACACTCGGGTTCCAAGGTCAATGTTGCTTCCTTTGGTGGCCACTATGATGCTTTGGGATCTTGTGGTGGCTCCTCTGCCAACAAGATATATGGTTGGGTACGCCTTGATGCGAGCTGCAGGATGCAGACACACGTAGTCGCTTATGTAGATGCCACCCTCCTCCACCACAACGCCCGTTTTAGGCAGCACCTCAACTTCCGGGCCCCACATGTGGATCATGGTGAAATGTAGCTTTCCACCCTTTTTCACGTAGAACTCGCTTACGCCTATGTGTTTTCCCTTTCCAGGGATACTGGAGCATCCAGTTATAACGTTGAGTTCGGCTCCCTCTTCCACCACAATGATGTTGTGGACATGCTGCACCTCTTCTGAGTCTATAAGCAGACAGGTCTGTACCGGAAACAGTGGTGAGGCATGGGGTTTTACCCTTATGAAGTATCCGTTGGAGAAATCTCCTAAAGTTGGATCTTCCGGAAGCGCCCGCCACAGGTACTCCTTAGCCTCTGGAATGCGCTTCAGAGCATCCCTTATGGGGAGTATCTCCACCCCTTCCTGCCTTACGGTGCATCTTGCCACCTGACTGTCCACCTGCATGTAGGTGCCAGCCCTTTCCTTCTCTTCAATATCAATACCCACCTTTTCAAGGTCAATCTTCTTTACAGACATCTTTCACACTCCTTGTAACCGTATTTTTCCACGGTTCTTAAGATGTCCCGTGGATTGCCACTGCACACTATGCGCCCGTTTATGAGTACGTAGCCCAAGTCGGCGTTTACGTAGTTGAGTATGTGCCCGGTGTGGGTGATTATGAGGGCGCTTTTTGTATGTTCCCTCTTTACCTCCTTGATGCTTTTA
>JALWBK010000045.1 GCA_027037155.1 bacterium
GATGGGAGAAGGTGAGTCGGTAGAGATATCCTTGGACACCACCGAGTCCAAGTACATCTCTTACTTCAAACACATAAGAGACAAGATTTACCTCGTGTGGAGGTACCCGCCTGAGGCTGCAGCTGCCGGTATCTCAGGCACCGTAAAGATACTCTTCGTAATAGCCAGAGACGGCAGTCTCAAAGATGTACGGGTGCTTGAATCCTCAGGCTATAGCATTCTGGACAAAGCCGCCATCAACGCCATAATAGCCGCCGCCCCCTTCGGTCCCTTCCCCAAAGACTGGACGGAAAAGGAACTCCGCATACGAGGCCGCTTCATCTACACCCTTTTCATAAGGTCCCCGTTTTAGCAAAATATTCAAAGCAGATCCCCGACCTTGTCCCTTATCTTTCTGCCGATTTCGTAGCCCATGCTCTCGGAAAACTTCTTACCAGCCTCAAGGAGGACCGGTACGAGCTCTCCCTCAATCCTCTCCTCACTAAACCTCGTTACGGGACCGGATACGGAAAGGCCAGCTATCACTTTGGTGGTGTAGTCAAAGACTGGAACGGCAACGCATCGCACACCAGGCTCTGTTTCCTCCAGATCCACTGCGTAGCCCTTCTCCCTCACCTCCTGCAGTACCTCTTTCAAACGGCTCTTGCTGGATATGGTATTTTCGGTGTAGATGGGCAGTTTTTCATCAGGGTATATCTCATCCACTATGGAGTCATCCATGAACGCAAGTATAGCCTTACCCATAGCCGTAGAGTGTGGTCTAAACCTTGAACCAACCCTGGATATCGTTCTCACAGGCTTTGTAGTCTCCTCAGACATGAGATAGACCACATACTCTCCCCTCAAATCCCCCATGTAAGCCGTCTCGTTACAGCGGGCTACCACCTCTTCCAAGATGGGCTTTGCCTTTTTAAATATCTGAAGCCTGGTGGTATAAACCTCCCCAAGCTCAAAGATCTTCAGTCCAAGTTTATAGGCTCCAGTTATTCTGCTTCTTTCCACAAACCCTCTGTACTCCAAGGTAGCAAGAAGACGCATAACCTGCGTTCTATTGAGTCCAAGGCGCCTGGCGAATTCGTTTACGCTGATCTCCTCCTCGTCAAGGGAAAAGCACTCTAATATATCGCAGGCGTTGGACACAGACTGTATAAGATACTCAGACTTTTCTCTCTTTCTAACCATAGCCCACCCCTTGCGCCAACTTTATAACACCAGGATAAAACAAAGTTTACTTACTGTCAACAGGAAGACCGCGGGCCTTCCAGGCAATAAGACCTCCTGCCATGTTTGCAACTTTATCAAAGCCCCTTCTTTTTAGAATACTTGCAGCAAGAGATCCCCTACAACCATGACCACATTGGCATATTACAAGCTTATCGGCAGGTATCTCAGCAAGGGCGTCTTTTATCTTGGCGAGAGGTACATTCACCGCATCCGGAATATGCTCTCCGACAAACTCCGATTCACTTCTGACATCCACTATGACGGCATCTCCCGATGAAATTAGATCGTAAGCAGTCTTTGGATCTACATAACCAAAGCTCTCCACCGGTAAAGCCGCATTCCTCCAGGCCTCAATCCCTCCGTAAAGGTACCCTTTAACATTGTCATACCCCATCCTGTAAAGGGTGAGGTAAACCCTATCCAGTTCATCCCCCACAAGCACAATCTCCTCATCAACGGACAGGACAAAACCTGCTCCCACCGCAAAGTGCACATCGGAAGTGATGTTCAGAGAGTTAAGTATGAACATGGCCGCAAAACATGCCTGATCTCTGGTATCAACCACAGTTCCCTTAAAGGAGATCAGTTCCTTCACCTTAACTCCAGTGAGAAGTTTCGGTCCCCTATCCAGCCCCTCACCGGTTCTGTTTCTTTTGGAAACGGTAAAGTAGTAAGCAGGCGGGGTGGGCATATTTGCAAACAGAAGACTCTTGAATCTCTCATAGTCTTCAACGGAAAAGAGCTCATTGGTGAGCTTTTCGTAACCTATGGTGGTAGGGCATCTGTTGGAGATTCTCTTGCCGCAGAAGGAACCTGCACCATGGGCAGGATAAACGAGCACGCTGTCTGGAAGCCCCTTGTATCTTTCAACTGTCTCATAAAGTTTTTTGGTAAGCTCCTCCTGCATCCCAGGGCCAAAAAGATCGGGCCTTCCCACATCCCCTGCAAAGAGAGAATCGCCGGTGAATACAGCCAAGGGAACTTTTTCGGTTACACTTTTATCGTACAAAAGGTAAGAGACATGCTCAGGGGTGTGGCCAGGAGTTACCATGACCCGAAGCGAAACCTCTCCCAAATCAATGCGCTCACCGTCCTCTAACTCCCTACACTCGTACCCCGCATCCATACCCTTACCTGCAAGAATCTCAGCGCCGGTGAGCTCTGAAAGTCTAACCTGTCCACCTATAAAGTCGGCATGGCAATGGGTAAGAAGCACGTACCGTATGGGCAGACCAAACCCTTTGGCAAGCTCTATATACTCATCCACATCCCTTTTAGGATCTATCACCACTATCCCTGCACTGGTTACAATAGCATAAGAATAATGAGACAGTCCCTCGGCGTAAAAGGTAAAAATCTCCATTTTTTACCTCCTCAGCACAGCTCCACGAACTTCTTCAAAACCTTGTAACAATCAAGCACCTGAGAAACAGGAACCCTCTCTTCAGGAGTGTGACAGAGCCACAACTCACCGGGACCAAAGACCACTGCGGGAATCCCTTTTCTCACAAAGTGCTCCGCGTCCGTCCAGCTCTTCATCCCACCCACCAGCGGAGACTGGGCAAGAGCCGTCTCATAGGCCTTTTTCAACAGCGTCAACACCTGCGTGTCTTGTGGAAGCTCAAATCCGGGAGATATGTCTATAAACCTGTACTTGGCTCCGCAGCCTTTAAGGTAAGTGGTGAGCTCATGTACAGCCCTATCCACATCCTCATCGGGATTGAGCCTGAAGTCCACCATGAAGCTACACTTTTGGGGTATCCTAAGCTCAAAGTCTCCACTGTTGATGGACATTATGCTGTAGGTGCTCTTACCTATGCCCGGATACTCCTTGCCAACAAAGGAGAGCTTGTTGAAGCCCTCTATCACCTTCAAGGCTTTGTGTATGCTGTTCTCCCCCTCTTCCACACAGGAGCCGTGGGCCGCCCTTCCCTCTACATCCACCACTAACTCTAAAGAACCCGCTTCAAAGGCACATATCTGAAGGCCGGTAGGTTCCAGCACTATTGCCCCTTCACACTTCAGCTCCTGCACCAGCGTCCAAGAGCCCATACCCGTCTTCTCCTCATCCACCAAAAAGGCAAGAAGCACTCCCTTGTCCGCCAGCTCCTCTCCAAACTCCACAGCCAAGCCACACATAACGGCAACACCCGCCTTATCGTCGGCAGAGCCTAAACCTTTCACGTAATCTCCCTCAACCACAGGCTTGGGAGGCATGCCATCAGCAGGAGGAACGGTGTCCAGATGGGCAGCTATAACAAACCTTGGAGACTCCACAGCCCCCACCAGCAGGTTATACCATCCACCCTCTACCCTCTGCCTCTCAAAGGGCACATCTTCTGAAGCTAACTCCTCTTCAATGTAAAAGAGGATCTTCCCCTCCTGACCCGTTACACTGGGAATGGAAATGAGATTGAGGAGTTGATTTACAACGTATCTTTCCATAATCTACCCCCTGAAGTATCAGAGCTATATATAAATAGCCACCTTACGGGAGGCAACCATGAAAAAGAGCTTAGGAGCTCTTGAATCCTACTTAGCGCCAACACCCTGCGTTTTAGTGACCTGTGGCAAGGAAAAGCCTAACATCATTACCATAGCGTGGTGCGGCGTGGTCTGCTCCAATCCTCCACAGATCGGTATCTCCGTCAGGCCCCAGAGGTATTCCTACAAACTCATCATGGAGGAAAAGGTCTTTGGCATAAACGTCCCCACAAGCAAGATGGCAAAAGAGGTGGATGTGTGCGGCACAGTCAGCGGCAGAGACAGCAATAAGTTTGAGTTGTGCAACTTCACGCCCTTTTACGGTGAAACCACCGGCGTACCCTTGATAAAGGAGTGCCCCATCAACATAGAATGCAAGGTGAAAGAGGTACTGGAGCTTGGCGTACACACGCTCTTCATAGGCAAGGTAGAAAACGTCTACATAGATGAAAAGCTTAAGGAGACCGTTAAGGGCATTGATCCACTGGCCTATGTTCCCATAACAGGCGAGTACGTGTCCTTAAACGGGATTGTAGGTTCCTACGGATTTTCCAAAAGGGGGAAGTGATGAAGACATACATAACAACCTCACTGCTTCTTTCAATCGCCAAAGAGCCAGAAAAGCTAAGCCAGATAGAGGGTGAACCCTACATTTCCGATCTGGTAATTGCTGAAATCCACAATATAGAAGAGCCTTGGAG
>JALWBK010000046.1 GCA_027037155.1 bacterium
AAACGAGGCCTCATAAAGCCTCTTCTCCCTTAGCCTTCTTCCCGCAGGCACCGATTCCATTGGCGTATCAATCACAGGAACGAAAGCCTTAAAGTAAACCCGCTTCACTCCAATTTTGAAAAGCCTCTCCATCAAAAGCAGATAGCTGCTGTCTGAATCTCTACCGTAATCCACCACAAACTGGGTGGTACCACCGAAGGTAGATAGCACTTTCAAACCGTAAGTGAGGCTCTTGTCCTCAGCAAGCACCTTGAGAGAGTCGTTGTCGGGAGCCTCAAGGTTGTAGGAGATACGATCGGCAAACCTCCTGTAAAAGTCCACCGTATCCAAAGACACTCCCGGAAGAACTTTGAGGTGCACATAGCCCTCAAAACCCCTTTCCCTTAACCTTTTGGCCACCTCTCCCATCCTAACAAAGGTCTCGGCAGCCCACTCCCCGGTGCCTGAGGAGAGAAATATCCCCTTTATCAAGCCGCGCCTGTAAAGCGTCAGGGTAATTTTGACCAACTCATCAACCTCAAAAGAGAGGCGGCGAACCCTGTCCCTATCCTTGCGGTTGGCACAGTACCTGCAGTTTCTGTAGCAGATGTTGGTAAAAAGAACCTTCAAGATAGGCACCCTCCCCCTTCCGGTGGAAGCGTAGTAAATGCCGGGGAAGCAGGCATTTAGCTCATCATCACTCCACAAAGAGCAGACGTCATAACGGGCGTGCACCCCTAACACAGACAGCTTAGTCCACACATCAGGGGAAACTTTGACAAGCATGGCTTAAAGAGAAGCGAAGTTCTCGAGCACCTTAAGACCGACCCTCTGGCTCTTCTCTGGATGAAACTGGGTGGCAAAGACATTATCCACATGAATCATGGAGACAAACCTAACCCCGTACTCGGTGACAGTTGCCACAACCTCCTCATCTTCTGGAACTACATAGTAAGAATGAACAAAATAAAAGTAATCCCCGCTTGAGATCCCTTTAAGCAAAGGATTTTCCTTCACCACCTCAACCTGATTCCAGCCCATGTGCGGAACCTTCAACCCCTTGGGGAAACGGACCACCTTGCCCTTCACCAAGTCCAACCCCTTTACGGGTCCAAACTCTTCACTATAGGTGAAAAGAAGCTGCAGCCCCAAACATATCCCCAAAAAGTACTTGCCCTGCTTCACACACTCCACCACAACCTTATCAAGATCCCTGCTTTTCAGGTTGTCCATACAGTCCCCAAAGGCTCCCACCCCTGGAAGCACCACCTTATCGGCCGCCATGATCGCGTCTGGATCATCGGTAACCACCGCCCGATAACCTAAATACTCAAAGGCCTTCTGAACGCTCCTCAAGTTGCCCCTTCCGTAATCCACTATGGCGATCATAGCACTCCCTTGGTACTGGGAATCTCCGTTCCCTCTACAGAAACCGCCTTTCTCAAAGCCCTGGCCACAGCTTTAAAGACTGCCTCAATAGTGTGGTGGCTGTTTCTACCCGAAAGCACCCTCACGTGCAACGTAAGCCTCGCCTCACGACAGAAGGCGATCCAAAACTCCTCCACCATCTCCACAGGCATATCCCCCACTAAACTTCCTGGAATCTCCCCGTGCAGGTAGAAAGCACCCCTTCCTGAAATATCCACTGCAGCCTGTACCAAGGCCTCATCCATGGGCACCAGCGCATCGCCAAAGCGTACTATCCCTGCTCTCTCCCCTAAGGCATCAGACAGAGCCATGCCAAGTACAATCCCAGTATCCTCTATGAGATGGTGCATATCAACGTGGATATCCCCGGTGGCCTCTATCCTCACATCAAAGCCCGCGTGCTTGGCCAAAGACTCAAGCATGTGCTGAAAGAAGCCACAGGGAACACCTCCCTCAAAAACCCCTCTGCCGTCAAGGTTCAGCTCAACCTCTATAGAGGTCTCCTTCGTCTTTCTCTTAACCTTCGCCCTTCTCATCCCTCTCCCTCAACAGCTCCTCAAGACGCTTGATCTCACTTCTAAGGCTTCTTATCTCACTGGCAGTGGGTATATCAAGCCTTCTCAAAAGCCCCGAAATCATCTTTTCAGCTCTAACAATGGCATCTTTCTCCCCCATTTCTGAAAGCTGCTTCTGCAGCTCTTTCTCCTTCTGAGCACCCTTTTCCTCTAACTCATCAAGCACGCCCTTCACCTTCTCCTCCGCCACAGCTAACACCCCAAGCCCGCACAAAAACATCCTCTCCAACAAACCTCTGTCTTTCACCTCTTTCACCCCCTTTACATAAAAACCTCCGTTCTTTAATGTAATTTACCCATGGGGCATAACAAAAACAAGTACAGGTTAGGGCTTGTCGGGGTTTTGCTCCTCTTTTGCTTAGTAGTCTTTCCCACCATGGGAAAGGTCAGCCTATGGGATATAGACGAGGGAAGATACTTAGTACCTGCAAAAATGGCCATAGAACACCACAAATGGCTCATCCCCGAGTACAACGGTAGCCCAAGGGTAGTAAAACCACCCCTAATGGTGTGGCTTGTGGCGGGAAGCTCCCTAATCTTCAATAAAGGCAAAGTCACCGAATTCTACGCCCGACTTCCCTCAGCCATAGCAGCAATGGGCGTACTGATACTCCTTTACCTTCTCGTCTCCCGCTGCACCCAAAGGGAAGACATAGCGCTCCTTTCCACCTTCCTCCTTTCCACATCTCTGCTTTTTATTAAACATGCCCGATTTGCCCTAACGGACATGG
The DNA here is from genome assembly GCA_027037155.1 of bacterium. Taxonomy (GTDB): domain Bacteria; phylum Thermosulfidibacterota; class Thermosulfidibacteria; order Thermosulfidibacterales; family Thermosulfidibacteraceae; genus Thermosulfidibacter. The sequence continues at coordinate 2,714 of JALWBK010000046.1, forward strand.
TTCTTCTTTTCTTCGTAGTTTTTGCCATACTTCTTGGCTATCTTGCCGTAGAAAAACAAAACGGATTTTTGCTCACCACTGCCTTTTTCATCTGCGGACTCGGATACATGGACAAGGGACCTGTGGCCATCGTTATACCTGCAGGTACCATTTTACTTTGGAGTATCTCACAAAGAAGATTCAAAGAGATTCCCTGGAAGTGGGTCCCTTTGGGAATAACAATATTTGCTGCTGTGGCCCTTTGGTGGCCTTTTATGGTGGGGAAATCCTACTGGCAACAGTTCATTCTAAGCTCCAATATCAAGCGTGCCTTCAGTAATCCATCGTGGAAAACCTCAACCTTCTTCTACCTGCTAAATTTTCCAACTCACTTCATCATGGCAAGCTGTGCCATCCCAGCCACCGCTTACACCCTGAAGAGATATTCAAAAGAGGGGCTGACTCTCTTCTTTATATGGTTTGCCTTTGTCTTTGTACTCTTTTCCATCGCCGACACCAAACGCTCTTCCTACATACTGCCCCTTTACCCTGCCGCCTCTGTCATCGTTGCATGGGCTTTTGTTAAACTGAAAAAAAGTGTGAAGGCCGACCTTTGGTACGGCATCACGGCAAAAATCGCCCTGGCAACCCTTACAGGCATTTACCTTTGGTGCCTGTTTATGCTCTTTCATTACAGGGCACACGCAAAGCTCTATCTTCTCACCTTTGGGATGATGGCTCTAACCTTAGGACTTTACGTAGCGCTGAAGAAAAAGCCCCTTACCCTCTTTCTCACCCTTTGCCTGCTCTTTGCCCTTTCGTACACCAACATCTACCAGCCCATTGCCGATGAGCTCTACCACTCCCCCAAGGCCTGCATAGAAAAGATGAAGGAAGTGGTTAAAGATCAGCCCCTTTACATCTATGGATCTTTAAGAGCCAACGAGTACTGGTACTGGCAAAGAAGAGCAATCCTTCCCGTAGAACAGGCCCAAGACCCCTCTTTTTACTTCTACACCAGAAAGAAAAGGGTAAAGATTGACATCTCCCACAGAAAAATCCTCTGCTGCAGCTATCAAAGGTATCAACTCTGCCTCTACAAAGCAGAACCAAAAACAGCTCAATTGACTTCATTTTCACCAGGGAATAACTTACCTTCAAGGTCTGAAGAGTCCCGCCTTTTTCAGACCAAATAAACTCAAAGGAGGTCATTTATGGAAAAGTTCTACAGGAAAGCTCTATGGTTATCCCTTGCCCTCGGATTTCTTGCTCTGGTTTCAACGACAACGGCACATGCCAAAAGGTACCAGTATCACTTTCGCGGAAAAAACCTCTGCAGCAACCAGAACGCCGACATCTATTTCAATGTTAACAACGACGACACAGTTGAGGGTTACATAAGCGTTGAACCCGTATGTAACCCTCACAACGTATACCTGTTTGGCTCAACGGTTCACTTCACGGCCCGCATAAGAGGCAAAAACACCACCTTCCCTGTGGCAGGAGGCCGCTACAGAGCCTTAGATACTGATGCCTGCACCGGCACACCGGTACGTAAACTGAAAGGGCCCTTCACCATGCAATACAACCCTTACAGAGGACTTACGGTAAAGCTCAGAAACTGCAGATACACC
>JALWBK010000047.1 GCA_027037155.1 bacterium
CTGTGGGGTTCAAAGGGTCCATGACGTCTGATGTAATCAGTGATTTCAAGGGCTTTCTGTCTGGTGTAGTCAAAGCTCTTGTCCTTGAACATATCCACGGGACCCACCAACTTTCCTTCTGCCAACTGGAAACCGGCTGCGATAACCCTTGGGGGTCCGTCAAACCTTGTGGGAACCGCATCCTCAAAGGATACGGGCATCAGAGGACCGTGATGTGAACCCCTCATCCATCCCTCAACTAAGTGGGGGAAGGCGAAGGCTTCCAATACCTCTCCAACGGCGGGGAATCCGCTCTGGGCACGGACTATAAGTACGGGATCGTCTTTACCCACGTACCTTCCAGCCATCATGTTGAGCTTCTGAACAGAGGCTCTGGCAGCGATGGCATTGTCGGACTTTCTGTACACGCTTTTGATCATGTATCTACCCGATGCACCTATGAGAACTAAAAGATCGTACATCTCCTCGGGACAGGCCAGCTTAACCATCTTGTTCTCAATGACATCCAATACCTCAAAGATGAAGCCTTCGTGCATAGAAGGATCTATCACGAGTCCTGCCGTGTTGAAGGGATCGGCAAACATTTTGAAGAGGGGAAAGTTCCAGGCACCAGGAGAGGTTTTGTCAGCCATAAAGATGATGATGGGCTCGCTCTTTCTCTCCTCTATCTCCATCTCGGCGTATCCCGGTCCCATTCCCTTTAGGTTGCCACTGAAGGCATCGCTCAAGAGATCCTGTCCCGCACCGTAAAGCTTGAGCTTTTTAGCGGCTTCTGTACACCTCAAGAACACATCCCATCCGAGCTTGTGGATGTCGGGATTCTCCTCTCCTTTTGTGTGGGTTATGATGAGGTTTAGATCGTCTCCGCAGTACGCTACATGATAGTCCAAGATGATCCCATCTACCTTGGCCGCATCAAGACTTTCCTTAGCAATTTCCACAAGTTTTGGGTGCATATTGCTGTGTCCAACCCATCCTCCGATGTCTGCCTTGATGACACTGACGGTTACCTTCATAGATCACCTCCCCATCGCTTTTATGGCCTTGTATGCTACTCCGAACACAGCAGCAGTATCCTTAAGCTGTGCGAGTGTGAGTTTCACCTTCCCCCTTATACCCGGAAGCAGAAGGGGGTCAAAGTGCATCCTTACTTGTTCCAATAATAACATGCCTGCGTTGGCAAGTCCACCACCTATGAGCACCGTGTCGGGATCTAAGGCGTTGCACAAGGATGAAAGACCTACGGCGATGTTTCTGGCCAATATGTTGAAGGCTTCGATAGCCCTTGTATCGCCTTTTATGGCTTTCTCGTAGATCTCTTTTGGAGTTAGCGTTTCCTGCGTCATGCAGAGGCGTTGGTAGGTTTCAGCTAAAAACTTAGACGATGCCATAGCTTCAAAGCATCCCCTTCTGCCACAGTTGCAGAGGGGACCGTCTTTTTGGATGGTGATATGTCCGAATTCTCCACCGATGCCGTGGGCTCCGTGCCAGATGTCGCCATCAACGATCAGACCGCCTCCTATACCCGTGCCAAGGGTGATTCCAAGAAGAACCTTAGATCCTCTTCCAGCTCCCTTCCACCACTCTCCTAATACGAAGGCGTTGGCGTCGTTTTCAATAACAACGGGGAGCTTGCACGATGCTTCTAAATACTCTTTTATGTTGAAGGTGCCAAAGGGCAGGTTGGGAGGGTTGTAGAGTACACCGGTTTCAGGATCTAATGGGGATGCTACCGCCAGTCCAATGGCTTTTATAGACTGTTTCTCCTTTGCCCTTTCAATAATTTCCGATAAGTTTTTTAGAACCTTTTCTGCTCCCTCGTCTGCCTGTGTTGGGACTATAAAACTATCTCTGAGCTTGCCTTCCTCTGTAAGGACCCCTGCCTTTATCCTTGTTCCGCCAAGATCTATTCCCAAAATCATGTCTTCAAAAATAAAAAGAGGGGGTATTGCCCCCTCTTATTCTTCCACTTGGATCTTTATCTCTTTGGGTCTTGCCTCTTCAACTTTAGGTAACTCTATCTCCAATACTCCGTTTTTGAATCTCGCCTTCACCTCTTCGGGCTTGATCTCAACAGGTAACCTAAGTGTTCTCACAAACTTACCGAAGGAGCGTTCGCTGTAGTAGTAGTTCTCTTCTTTCACCTCTTCCTCTTTCTTCTTCTCACCTTTAATGGTGAGCTCGTTGTCCCTTACAACTATCTCTATGTCATCCTTGCTTACGCCAGGTATTTCAGCCTTTACCACGATTTTATCACCAGCATCGTACACATCCAACGCAGGGAACGCAATTCCTTCCTGCAAACCTATGCTTGGGAACCTCTCTTCACCGAAGAATTCGTCAAACATCCTGTCAATTTCCCTCTTGAACCTGTCAAGTTCCCTGCTGGGTAACCACCTCATCAGTGCCATGGCTCATCACCTCCTTTCCCAAGTTTTTTCCTAACCCCACTCTTTTATATATACCGTTGGCGATATATGTCAAGATCTTTATCATAAAATCTTAGTATTATACACTCAAGTTTGAATTAGCCTCTCAACCTCCTCTACTATGGCGGGTAGGATCTGGCCTGCTTTGCCCTGACAAAAGACGTCTGTTACACTACCTGTAAGGGGAGTGGGCTCCAAGTTTACCTCAACGATGCGGGCTCCCCTTTGCTTTGCCGTGTAGGGTATCTGTGCCGCAGGATAGACCTGTGCTGAGGTGCCAGCCACTATCACCACATCCGCCTTCTGGGCAAGGGCGAAGGATTCTTCTAATGCATAGGGAGGTATCGGCTCCCCAAAAAAGACGATATCAGGTTTCAAAATACCACCGCAGCTGCAGGTGGGGGGAATCTGTTTCAGGTCTACGTCATCTATAGAGTAGTCTTTTCCACACTTTAGGCATGTGAGGCTTTCACCAGAGCCATGAAACTCTATAACCCTTTTGCTACCCGCTTTCTGGTGCAGGGCGTCAACGTTCTGGGTGATGATGGCTGTAAGCTTTCCCATCTGCTCCAGCCTTGCCAGAGCTACATGGGCGGGGTTGGGCTTGGCATTTAAGACTATTTGGTAGAGCTCTGATAGCATCTGCCACACCTTTTGGGGATTGCGCCTGAAGGATTCTATGTGGGCAACCTCCATGGGATCGTACTTTTCCCATAGTCCCTGTGCGCCTCTGAAGGCTGGTATCCCGCTTTCTACGGATATGCCGGCTCCTGTCAGTGCTATAACAAGCTTTCCACCGGCTATAATCTCAGCGGCCCTCTTTACAGCGTTGTCTTCCATCTCTACTCTCCCTTGAGCTTTTCCATTACCGCCTTCACCTTGCCTTCCATGGTGAGTTCTTTGTCCCTTCTCTCGTCTATTCTGAGGTTGGTCACCACTCTTTGGATGCCTTCTTCAAAGAGTACTTCGTGCATTTCTTTTGCTATCTTAAAGATAGTGTCGGTGTCTGCCTCTATGATGGTACTCATGGGCGTGAGCTGATACTTGACCTTGTACCTTTCCAACACCTTGTGGACCTTGGCAACGTACTTTGAGAGAGAAGGGCTTGCCGTGCCCAAAGGGGTTATAATGATCTCAGCTACTGCCATGGTTGCTCCCCTCCCGTTTAAGTTTTTCTTCAATCTCTTTTACCCGCTTCAGTGCCTCCTGATACTTCTTGCTGGTGGGGTATTTTTCTACCACCAGCTTGTAATAGGCCAATGCGTTTACCAGATCTCCTTCTTCTTGATAGCAAACCGCCAGCATGTATGCCGCTTCATCTGCTAAATCGTTGTTTGGGTAGTAGTTTACTATGTCTGAAAAGTACTGTTTTGCCTTGGCGAGATTACCCCTTCTGTACTCTTCCAACCCATGATCATAAAGCTGAGCGGCAGGGTTCATAATGTCTATGCGAAACCTCTTTCCTGTTTTGGAGCATCCCGCAAGAAGCGAAAGGATTAAGATAGTGAACGCTATAACTTGGACTCTTTTCATAACAACCTCCGTGGCTTTTCTGGCTTTAATTATATGGTCAACAGGTGCGCTTTAAAAGGGCGTAAAAGAAACCAGTTGAGCCACCTGATGGATCAAGTCTTTCCATCTCTATGCATTTGAATGGAAAGTTTTCTTCAAGCCACCCGACGTTTTCTTCGTTCTCCTCTCTCCAGATAGAGCATGTGGAGAATAGAAGGATACCGCCGGGCTTTACCAAAGGTACCAAGGAGTTTAGAATGGTTCGCTGGGTTTGGACGCATTCCAAGTACCTTTCGGGGGTTGTGAGCCACTTCCTTTCCGGATGCTTGCCCCAGGTGCCTGAGCCAGAGCAGGGA
>JALWBK010000048.1 GCA_027037155.1 bacterium
GGGTTACAGAGGATGATTATAAAAGCTTCCTCATGAGGTTTGTTGAACAGGGAGTCATAGAGAAGTGGGCTATACCTGACAGGTTTGTGTTTGTAGATGCTCTGCCGAAAACGAGTGTTGGTAAAATAGATAAAAAGGCTATAAGAGCACAGTACCAGTTGTAGTTTTCTGCTCGGTTGAAAGGGTGGTGTATCGTGAGTAAGCCGTGGCTGAAGTACTATGATGAAGGTGTGCCAGAAAGCATAGAGTATCCCAAGATATGCATTTTTGAGCTTTTAGATAGATCTTCTGAGAAATTTCCTAAGAATACCTTGAGTATTTTCTTCGGTAAAAATATCACGTATTACCAGATGAAAAATCTGTCAGATGCCTTTGCCCACTCTCTTGCTAATCTTGGTGTAAGGCCGGAAGATAAGGTGGTTTTGCTGCTACCTAATTTTCCAGGGTATCTGATTGCTTACTACGGGATTCTTAAAGCTGGTGCTGTAGTTGTTCCTCTGAATCCCCTATATACAGAAAGTGAGCTTGAGCATCTTCTCAGCGATTCCGAAGCGGTAGGCATAATAACCATACCTATGTTCGCAGACAAGGCAGCCTCTTTAGCCAAAAGTCTCAATCTGAAGTTTGTAATTGTGAGTTATCTTTCCGATTTTCTGCCTGTGCATTTGAAGTTTTTTATGCGCTTTAAAGAAAAGAGGATGGTTGCCAAGGCTGCATTCCATGGAGTTGACCTGATTAACATGGCAAAACTGATCAGGCATGGGGCAGCTGCTTTTAAACCTTTTAAGAAAGATCCCGATGGACTCGGGGTAATCATATATTCGGGAGGCACAACAGGGGTTGCTAAAGGGATTATGCTTTCCCATTCTGCGGTTGTGGCAAATGCATATCAAATAGCAGCTTGGGGACAACTTACAGAGGAGGATAGGATTCTTGCCGTACTGCCTTTGTTTCACGGGTATGGCATGAACGTTTGTATGAATGCACCGGTTCTTGCCGGGATGAGTATAGTGCTTCTTCCAAAGTTTGATCCTAAGCAAATGGTTAAAGCTATACACAAGTACAGGCCTACTACCACCGCAGTGGTTCCTACCATCCTGACAGCCTTGTCTAATCTGCCAAATGTAGAAAAGTATGATTTCACAAGTTTGAAGGCCGTGTGGGTGGGAGCAGCTCCTTTAACAGAGGCTACGAAGGAGCAATTTGAGGCAAGAGCAAAGTGCAAGGTTATAGAGGGGTACGGCTTGACTGAGGCGGTGACAGCTATAATGGCAAATCCGTACAAAGGTGTGCATAAAGTGGGAAGCATTGGGATACCTTTTCCAGATGTGGATGCAAAGATCGTGTCCTTGGATGATGGTAGAGAACTGTCACCGGGGGAACAGGGAGAACTCGTTATTAAATCACCTACCATCATGATGGGCTACTATAAAAAGCCGGAACTGACTGCTGAGGTTGTAAAGGATGGGTGGCTATACACCGGGGATATAGGCTACATGGATGAGGACGGCTATTTTTACATAACCGACAGAAAGAAGGATCTTATAATTGTTGGAGGGTTTAACGTCTTTCCCAGTGAGATAGATGAGGTTCTCTACAGACATCCAAAGGTGAAAGAGGGTGTAACGGTTGGGATTCCTGATGAATACAAAGGGGAGAGGATTAAGGTGTACGTAGTTTTAAAGGATGGTGTGGAGGCTACGGAGGAGGAGTTTAAGGAATATTTTAGACAGCATCTTGCGCCGTACAAAGTTCCTTCTGAGATAGAGTTTAGAGATTCCTTGCCCAAAAACGCCATTGGAAAAATCTTACGGCGTGTACTTAGAGAAGAAGAGATGAGAAAGATAAGGGAAAAAGTTCATAGATGAGCGCTTCTATTATACCTGATATACCCTCAAGAAAGCAGGTAATAGAGCAAAGCAGGAGATCTGGTAAGCTTGTAGCAGCTGTTTTCCCAATACACTATCCAAGGGAGCTTTTGAGAGCCTTCAACATCCAGCCCATTGAGGTATGGGGACCACCGAAAGTTGATGTGAGAAGTGGGGCTACACATTTACAGCCTTATATATGTTCTGTTGTGAAAAGCGGACTTTCTTTTCTGTTACAGGGCGGATTGAGTGATGTGGATGTAATTCTGGTTCCTCATTGTTGTGATTCTCTACAAGGTTTGGGAAGCATACTTTTGGATTTCATAAAACCGAAGCAGCCTGTGTTGGCCTTCTATCTGCCCAGAAGAAGAGGTGATTCGGATGTAGAGTTCTTGGCTAAAGAAATAGAGTCGCTTTATAACAGGCTTGGGGAGATAACAGGATTCAAGCCTGCAAAGGACGATCTTCTTGATGCGACCTTTGAGGAAGAGAAGGCAGATGAAACTGTTCTTTTGCTTTACGATAAGAGAAGGAAGCTGAGCTTGGGAAGCTATGAGTTTTACAGGCTTATCAGGCTGAGAGAGTATATGCCCGTAGAAGATTTTATAAAGCTTGTGAAGAAAGTGCTTTCTGCAACTGATGAGCGTAGAGAGAACAAAAGCATTCCTCTGCTTGTTTCAGGAGTGCTGCCAGAACCTATGGAGGTATTGAGGGAGATAGATAAGACTGGAGCGTATGTAGCGGGCGATGATTTTGCTTGCTGTAGGAGAAGGGTTTACGGTAAGGGAGTATCGGATGATCCTTTTATAAGAATGGCGGAAAGAATAGTTCTGGGCCCACCAGATCCTATGAAAGGAAGTTCCTTGGAAGAGAGAATCTCTTTTCTGGAAGGGCTTATTATGGAAAGTGGGGCAAAAGGTGTAGTTCTTTACAATGTTAAGTTTTGTGAACCAGAACACTTTTACTATCCCCTTATCAGGGGATGGTTGAGGAGAAAGGGTATAAATTGCGTTCAAATAGAGGTTGATATAAACGATCCGTTACCGCAGCAGGTGGTTACGAGGATAACGGCACTTGTGGAGACCATAAAGGGAGCTCAAGAAGCTAATGGGTATTTTGGATAGCATTAAGTATAACTTAGGCTTCAAGCTTTTAGGTTGTACACTTCTCAGGCTTCAGAGAATTAGAGATGAAAAGAACTACAGGGTTCCAAAAGGGTGGCGAACCAATATTCTTGCTCCACCGTTAAAAATAGGTGTGAGGACCAAAGAACTCGTCTCAAGGCATTACCTTGAGGGGAGGTACATTGAAGGTGTAAAACCCGTTGCTTGGGTAACCTCGGGGGCACCTGTTGAGATACTTAAGGCGCTGGATTTTTACGTTATCTATCCTGAAAACCATGCGGCCCTTTGTGGGGCAAGAAGGGTTGCTCTTAATCTCTGTATGGAAGCAGAAAGCGCAGGCTACTCTATGGATATATGCTCTTACGCAAGGACCGACTTTGGTAGTTTGCTTTCTGGGAAAACTCCAGTGGGAAAACTCCCTAAACCAGATCTGCTTTTAGCCTGCACCAATATATGCCAGACGGTTCTTTACTGGTACAGGGTCTTGGCAGAGTACTTAAAGGTACCACTGATCGTGATAGATACTCCCTTTGTTTATGAAAAAGCTCCAGATTATGCTGTAGAGTATGTTAAAAGGCAGCTTGAAGAGTCTGTACCTATAGCTGAGAAGGTTGCGGGTAGGAGCCTAAAGTTTGAAAGGCTTAAAGAGGTTCTCCGCCTCAGTAAAATGGCTGCAGAGCTGTGGCTGGAAGTGATCCGGATGGGTAAGCATAGGCCTTCGCCCATCTCCGTCTTTGATCAGTTCATACACATGGCACCTATAGTGGAGATGAGAGGAGATCCGCAGACTGTGGATTTCTATGCTCTTATGCTGAAGGAACTCGAAGAGAGAGTTTCTAAGGGGATAGGAGCGGTGGTAAACGAGAAAAGGAGGGTTCTTTGGGACAATCTTCCTATATGGTACAAGCTAAGATTCCTTGCAGAGTTTCTTGCTGAAAGAGGAGTAGCGGTAGTGGCATCTACTTACACCAACGCTTGGGGTGAACTTGCTCCCATGATGGATCCAGAAAGGCCCATTGAATCCATGGCAAAGACCTACCTCCATCCTATTCTCAACAGAGGTGCGGGCTACAAGCTTGAGGTTATGAAAGAGATGATAAAGGATTTTTCCATTGATGGAGTGATCCTGCATTCGGATCGTTCCTGTAAGCCTTACTCTATTGGGCAGATGGATCAGAGAACCAGACTCATATCGGAGTTTGGGGTTCCCGCATTGCTTCTTGAGTCTGATCATAACGATCCAAGGACCTTTTCTGATGAGCAGGTGGCAA
>JALWBK010000049.1 GCA_027037155.1 bacterium
CACCAAATGGACAGGAAAGGCATCCACAAGCTCATTGGAGAAAAAGACACCCGTTGTTCCCTCTATCTCCTCAAGCTGCTCGATCCAGCGCACCTTCTCGCCGGAGAGGGTGTCCTTTTGCTTAGTTCTCATTCCCTGGCTTTTTTCCAGTATCACATAGTCCACCTCTTTCCCAAAACGCTTCATCTCATCCAGTATATCCTTTGCCAAAACGCCCTCTCCTGCTCCCATCTCCACCAAAGTGTTACCACCGGATACATCAAGCATCTCTAAGAAGGCGTGAGCTAAAGCCCTTCCAAAGACAGACCCCACGCTACTTGAGGTAAAGTAATCACCTGATTTTCCAATGGATGGGCCTTTGCTGTAATAGCCGTACTCTGGATGGTAGAGGGCAAGCTCCATAAAGCGCCTGAAGGTTATGCGCCCTTCCTTCTCTATTTCACCCCTGATTATCTCCACAAGCGCGTTCATGAGCTACCTCATCCTCCACTTGAGAGAAAGCTTGAGCTTGCGAAGGGTCCTTCTTGCAGAAAGCATAGCCTTCTCAAGGGCATTGGGTCTGACAAAGTAGAACGTATCCTCCTCTTTGCTCACAAACACCCTCTCTCCCACCTTGAACTGCACAGGATTGAGGGCCCTTGCCAGAATCCTGTGTCCCGAAGGCACAGAGACAAGGCCAAGAACCAGCGGAGACGGAAAACCTTCAGGGGGAACATTCAACACAGTATAGGCATCAAGAATACCAAATTCCCCCACCCTTATGGGATCTCCCCTGTGCTTGGAAACATCGCTTATCTCTCTATTGAAAGAAAAGCCCTTGCCTAACGGAACCCCTGGCTTCTCAAAAATAACAACCACGTTATTGTTGGACATACCACCAATGCTGTGAAGCAGGGCTACATCGTTACGCTTTACCTGCCTCTCTTTGGAGACCATGGCCCTCATCTGCCACACTATCTCCACAGCCTGAGCAAGGCCCGAAGCTCCCACCGGATGTCCCCTGGACTTCAACCCTCCGCTGGGATTTATGGGAAACTTTCCATCAATCTCAGTATCCCCCCTTTCAACGGCCTTCCAGCCTTTGCCCTCCTCAAAGAGTCCTATGTCCTCTGCTCCGATAATCTCAAAGCAGGTGAAGGCATCGTGCAGCTCCGCAAAGTGAACCTCCTCCGGTGCTCTGTTTGCCATCTTAAAGGCTTCTCTTGCAGCGATTCTTGCAGCGTTAAAGTGATGCAGATAGGCTCTGTGCCTCACAGCAATGGTATCGGTCCCATGTCCCACACCGCTTATCTTCACATCGGTTCTCTGGTTGGTAAGCACAAGGGCAGCGGCTCCATCCGTTATGGGAGCACAATCGTAAAGACGCAGAGGATAGGATATAATGCGGCTGTTGAAGTACTCATCCTCTGTAATCTGCCTCTGGAACTGGGCAAAGGGATTCATAGCACCATTACGGTGGTTCTTCACCGCTATCTTACACAGCACATGCTCCAAACGGCTCCTTTTCAAGCCTGCAAAGTGGGCATAAGCCTGAGTAACCATTGCAGCAAGGGCTACCATAGAAGCTCCGGAGTTCCTCTCGTACCTCTCAATAACCTCCGCCAAAATTTTCGTAACCCTCGGTGTGGGAAGATGCGTCATCTTCTCCCCTGCCACCACAAGAACCCTGTTGAATCTTCCTGAAGCAACGGCGTAAAAAGCCGCCTCAAGCACGCTTGCACCGGATGAGGAGGCCGTCTCCACTCTGTATGCGGGAAGCCCCGCCATACCAAGTGCGTCCGCTACATTAACGGCAATGTTCGCCTCAGAGGTAAACTCCTCGGGATTCTGACAGCCAACGAAGATAGCCTCAACCGAATCGGACGTTGAGTCCTGTAGGGCACGTTGAGAAGCCTCCACCATGAGGTCCACCAAGGATCTATCGGGGAATTTGCCAAACTTAGTCATGCCAACGCCGTCAACAAAGACTTCCCTCACACCCTCTCCCTCCTCTGCAGGGCAAGCCCCAAAGTGACAGGATCAAGAAACTCCATCTCTCCGCCCACAGGAATTCCCCTTGCCAAACGGGTGACTAACACCCCAGAAGGCAGATTTTCCCTGAAAAATCTCGTTAGCGCCTCACCCCTTACGGTGTACGGAAAAGCAAGGATAACTTCTTTTATTCCACCGTTTAGTCTCTTTATAAGGGAGTCAAGGGCCTTTGTCTTAACCCTATCACCGATCCTTTTGGAAGAAGGCAGGACCTCTGCCACTACATGGTAAAGCCCCTTGTAGCCTGCATCCTCCATAACCAACAGGTCAAAGACAGTTTCAACCACCATCACCACCGACCTATCCCTCTGAGGATCCTCACATATCCAGCATCTTTCAGAAAAGGAAAGGTTGTTACATTCAGAACACCTCTGCACGTTGTCAATTACGTTCAAAAGGGCCTTGGCTATAGACCTGCCCCTTTTAGGATCGGTAGTGGTGAGAAACAGGGCTATCCTCAAGGCTCCCCTTTCCCCTATGCCTGGCACTTTCCTGAAGTAAGAGACGAGCTTATCAAAGTCCCTGTAAGGAACCTTCATACTAAAACAGCCCAGGAACAGGTGGCAACCCGAGCTCTTTGGCCACCCTCTTCATCTCCTCCTCAACAAGATCCCTTGCCCTTCTCAAGGCATCGTTGACAGCGGCAGCTATAAGATCCTCTATGGTTGACTTATCCATGCTCTCCCAGACAGTGTCATCCACCTGAATTGATACCACCTCCTGGGCACCGGTAACCACAGCTTTAACCATACCACCACCGGAATAGCCTTCAACGGTCTTTTCCTTAAGGGACTCCTTAACATCCTCAATTTTAGCCCTTATCCTTTGAAAGTCCTTTAACAGGGAAAAGATATCCATTCAGCCCTCCCTCTTTTTCACATCTACTATTACCGCCTCTGGGAAAAACTCAAGAACCTTCTGAACAGTTGGGTTCTCCCGTGCCTTCTGCTTTATGGCCGCTCTCTCCTTAACCCCCGAATTGTTGCGGGGCTCACCTCTAAAATCCAGTGAAAACCCCCTTTCCCTGAGAGCCTCCTCAAGGACATCTTTTCTTTCAAGCAGCAGCTCCCATTGCACTTTGGTAAGGGAACCAGGCTTTATGACGATACAACCCTCTTCCTCCTCTATCTGTGCGTAGTCCAGAAGGGCACCAAGGGCAGGAACTGTAGCAGCTACCCTTTTAATCTCATTCACCGCACTTTCAGAAGAAGACACAGCGGAAGGAGTTGCCCGTTTTTCAGACTCTCTCTCTACATAGCCTGCATCCACGCTATCCAAACCTTTCAGCAACCCAGCAATGTGCTCTAAAGGAGGAAGAGACGTAAGCCTTATTATCTCCGCTTCCATCAGTAGATCTCCAAAGGGATGCCTCCTCACATCCTCCGCCACCCTCAAAAAGACTTTAAAGAAGGTGTAGAACTTCACGCTCTCTTCAACGTTACCCCTTACAGCAGAGTCCCTCAGCCTGTCCCTGAGATAATCCAAAAGTGATGATAGAAAACCTCCAACATCGTAGCCCCTTCCCAGCACCTCGCTCTTAAACACGGAAAGGGCACGCTCAACATCCCTTTTTAAAAGCGCACTCACAAAGTTCTCAACAGCTATGACATCCACAAGTCCCAAAATGTCGTAAACCTTATCCCGTTTTATATCCCCGTCGGTGAAGAGTATCGCCTGTTCTAACAGCATCTCCGCATCCCTCAGAGAGCCACCAGAAGACTTGGCTATCACTTCCAAAGCATCCCTCTCAAAGGAAACGCCCTCCTTCTCACAGATGCGCGCCAGTATCTCCACCGCCTCCTCTTGGGTAAGGGGCTTGAAATCAAACCTTACACAGCGTGAGAGAATAGTCTGCGGAATCCTTCGGGGTTCGGTGGTGGCAAAAACAAAGACCACACCAGGGGGAGGTTCCTCAAGGGTCTTAAGAAGGGCGTTGAAGGCCTGCTCCGTGAGCATGTGCACCTCATCTATTATGTAAACCTTATACCTGCCCTTGACGCTGGCGTACCGTACTTTCTCCCTCAGTTCCCTGATCTCATCAATACCCCTGTTGGATGCAGCATCCATCTCCACCACATCCACAAAGGTGCCCCTATCTATCTCAACGCATGCCTCACACTCGCAACAAGGAGTAGGGGTAGGGCCTTTCTCGCAG
>JALWBK010000050.1:0-3422 GCA_027037155.1 bacterium
AGTTCTCACAAGCAGTTATACAGCAGTTGAAACGTCTAAATTTTCCCAACCCCACCTTTAAGGTAAAGGTAGAACCTACAAAGGAGCTCTCACCATGGGGAAGTGACACCGTCACCTTTCTCTTCACAGCCAATCCCGACGCACCTGCAAAGCCCTTAAGCAGTATCGCCTCAGGTGGAGAGCTGGCAAGGGTTATTCTCGCCATTAAGTCATTGATTGTCCACAAGGAAGACGCCCACACGGTAATCCTTGATGAAGTGGACACAGGAATCGGCGGTGTAACAGCCAAAGCCGTGGGAGAGTGTCTGAGAAACATCGGCTCCAAAAGGCAGGTGATAGCCATAACCCACTTCCCCCAGGTAGCCATGTGCGCCCATAGACATCTAAGGGTGGAAAAGATTTTGAAAGAGGGGCTAACTTCTGTTAAAGTTTACGCGGTGGACGGAGAACTCAAGAATCGCATACTTGAGGAAATGGCAGGTAATATAGTACAAAGCACGTGAGAGGGGATAAATGGTCAAGATAGACCAGGAAAGGTGCAAAGGCTGTGGACTATGCATCAACGCATGTCCCAAAAAGATTCTGAAGTTCTCCCCTGCAGTTAACAAGCAGGGGTATCATTTCGCAGTGTGCATTGACAACGAAAGCTGCATAAGCTGTGCCCTCTGTGCTGAGGTCTGTCCAGACGTATGCATAGAGGTTTACAAAGAGGTGAAGGCATGAGCAGGAAGTTATGGAAAGGGTGCGACGCCATAGCAGAGGCCGCCATACAGGCTGGGTGCAGGTTCTTCGCAGGATACCCCATAACCCCCCAATCACAGATACTTGAGTACATGTCCTGGCGCATGTTTGAAGTGGAAGGAGTCTTTATACAAAGCGAGAGCGAGCTTGCGGCGATAAATATGGTTATGGGAGCGTCCATGGCTGGCATCAGAGCCATGACCGCCTCCTCCAGTCCTGGCATAAGCCTCATGCAGGAAGGCATATCCTACATGGCGGGAATGGAGCTTCCCGCAGTAATAGTGAACGTAAACAGAGGTGGCCCAGGACTTGGAGGGATACAGCCCAATCAGGGAGACTACTTCCAATCCACCAGAGGAGGAGGACACGGCGACTACAGAACCCTGGTTCTTGCCCCATCAACAGTACAGGAGTCAGTGGACTGCGTCTTTGAAGCCTTCAACCTCGCAGACAGGTACAGAAACCCCGTAATTATACAGATAGACGGCATCATAGCCCAGATGATGGAGTCTGTGGAGATAAGCTCTCATCTTTACAGTCCGCCCCCTCCCAAACCTTGGGCGTTAACCGGCTGTGAAGGGAGAGAGCCAAACCTGATAAAGTCGCTGTACCTTGGGCCGGGAGAACTCACAAAACACGACTGGAAGCTTTACAATAAGTACAAGGAAATGGAGAAAGAAGTGAAATGGGAAGAGTACCTCGTAGAAGACGGACTTGACCTGCTCATCGTTGCCTTCGGAACAGCGGCCAGGGTCTCAAAGACTGCAATCAAATGGTTAAGGGAAGAGGGCTTCAAGGTAGGGCTGTTCAGACCAATAACGCTATACCCATACCCCAAAAGCGCTCTTCAGGAAGCAGTGCAAAAGGCAAAGAAGATCATGGTTATAGAGATGAACACCGGACAGATGGTGGAGGATGTAGAGCGATTTACAAGAGTGGAACCTCTGTTCTTAGGTAAGCCGTCGGACACCTTCTACCCAGAGGAGATATACGCAGAAGTAAAGAAGGTGTTGTAAAGGAGGATAGTCATGGCAACGCTACTTTTTGAGATAGGAACGGAAGAGATACCGGCAAGGTTTATGGAGCCCGCCTTAAGATACATGGAGAGCTTCATCAGCGAAAGACTAAGAGAATCCAGAATAGACTTTGAGAAGGTGAAGGCTACAGGAACCCCAAGAAGGCTTGTGCTCTTTGTAGAAGGTGTGGCAGAAAGACAGCGGGACTTAGAAGAGGAAATTATAGGTCCTCCCGCAAAGGTGGCCTTTGATGCTACAGGGAAAACCACCAAAGCAGGCGAGGGATTTGCCAGAGCCCAAGGGGTCTCGGTTGAAGAACTCAAGATCAAGCAAACCCCCAAAGGTGAATACGTTTACATAGTGAAGAGGGAAGAAGGAAAACCCACCAAGGAGATCCTACCCGAAATCCTCAAAGAGATGGTCCTCAAATTCCCGTGGCCTAAGTCAATGAGGTGGGGAAAGAGAAAGATCCGATTCGCAAGGCCCATCCATTGGTTCTTAGCCCTTTTGGACAACGAGGTGATAAAATTCCAAATCTCAGATATAGAGAGTGGAAACATCACCTATGGACACAGATTCCTCGCCCCCCAGCCTATAACCGTTAACCACCCCAAAGAGTATCCACAGCTCATGGAAAAGGCCTACGTCATCTTTGATCACGAAAAGAGAAGGGAGATCATAAAAAGGCAGATTCAAGAAGAAGCCTCCAAGGTACAGGGAAAAGCCGACGAAGATCCTGATCTGCTGCACGAAGTGACCTTCTTAGTGGAGTATCCAGTAGCCACCGTTGGCAAGTTTGATAAAAGGTACCTCGATCTGCCCCAGGAGGTTCTCACCACCACCATGAAGGAGCACCAGCGGTACTTCCCGGTTTTCAACGAGAAGGGTGAAATAATGCCCTACTTCGTGGTGGTCAACAACATCATAACGGAAGATATGGATCTTATCACAAGAGGTAACGAGAGGGTTTTAAAGGCAAGGCTGGCAGATGCCAAGTTCTTCTACGACGAAGACAAAAAAACACCGCTTATAGAGATGTTTGAGAGGCTGAAAAACGTTCTGTTCCAGGAAAAACTCGGAACCTCCTACGAAAAGGTGATGAGATTTAAAAAGATAGCAGAAAAGCTTGCCGAACAACTGGTTCCGGAAAAGAGGGAAAAGATTGAGAGATGTGCGATACTTTGTAAGGCCGATCTTGAATCCCAGATGGTCAATGAATTTGACGAGCTACAGGGCATAATGGGAAGAGAATACGCCTACGCCCAGGGCGAGGATCCTGAGGTTGCAGAAGGCATTTTTGAACACTATCTGCCAAGATTCTCAGGCGACAAACTTCCATCCACTGACACAGGGGCAATTGTTGGCATAGCAGACCGCATTGACACCATCGTCGGATGCTTTGGTATAGGACTTGTACCCACAGGTTCAGAAGACCCTTACGGGCTGAGAAGAGACGCCTTAGGCATCATTCAGGTTGTGTTGCACAAGGGATACAGAATATCTCTAAGCCAGCTCATAGATACCGCTTTAGAACTTTTACAGGACAGAATTGAACAGGACCCAGCTAAGGTAAAGGAAGATGTTTTAAACTTTTTCCGCCAGAGGCTCTACCACCTGTGGGTGTCGGAAGGATACAGATACGATATAGTTGACGCCGTACTTGAA
>JALWBK010000051.1 GCA_027037155.1 bacterium
CCTGTCTCAGCATCCTTGACCACAGTTCCAGGAGGGACCCTCAACACCAGAGGGGGAGCGTCTTTGCCCTTCATCTTCTTGCCTTTGCCGTGTCCCCCTCTGTCTGCCCTGTAGGTAGGCTTGTACTTGTAATCAACCAAGGTGCTTAGGTGGGGATCCACCTCTAAAACGACATCCCCACCTCTTCCCCCATCTCCTCCGTCTGGACCGCCTTTGGGGACGTACTTCTCCCTCCTAAAGCTTACACAGCCGTCGCCACCATCCCCCGCTTTAACGTATATCTTAACCCTATCAACGAACATATACTAACTAAGCCGTCTGCGGGTACACGCACACGTACTTTCTCCCCCTTCTTGAAACAAACCTAACTATACCGTCAATCTTGGCAAAAAGGGTATAATCGCTTCCCATACCCACATTATCACCGGGGTAGAACTTGGTTCCCCTCTGACGCACCAGGATATTTCCAGCCTTAACAAACTGACCGTCGTGCCTCTTAACCCCTAACCTCTTTGATATACTATCCCTTCCGTTTTTTGAGCTACCAACACCCTTTTTATGCGCCATGGCTTACCTCCCTTAAGCCTTTATTTCCAGTATCTCAAGTTCAGTGAACCACTGCCTGTGACCCCATTTACGGCGGTAGTTCTTCCTGCGCTTGAACTTCATACCTATGATCTTCCTACCTCTTCCATGCTTGACAACCTTGGCAACCACCTTGGCACCATCCACGTAGGGAGTGCCCACCTTCCTGCCATCCGACTCCACCAAAAGCACCCTCTCCAGCTCTATCTGCTCACCTTCCTGGTAAGGTAACTTTTCAACTCTGATAACGTCTCCCACCTCAACGGCGTATTGCTTTCCCCCGGTCTCCACTATAGCAAACATACTCAACCTCCGCTTCGTTAGGATCTGGAGTTAAGCCTTTACATAAACTCGCCAGCCAAGTCAACTACACCGTTGATACTTGAAATAAACCCTGAACCCCAATATATCAAGCTACATGCTGCGATACATTCTAATCAGGCTAATCAACTCCATTCCACTGCTTTTGGGCATAACCCTCATAACTTTCGTGGTAATAAGGCTTGCCCCTGGCAACCCCACTTTTTATGAAGGGGCCTTCAATCCACGGGTGAAGCCTGAGGCGGTGAAAAAGCTGGAGAAACTGTATGGGCTGGACAAGCCACTGTACCAGCAGTACCTCCTCTGGCTTAAGAGAATCGCGAAACTGGACTTTGGCAACTCCTTTGTGGACGGAAAGCCCGTCATAGAAAAGATAAAGGAGAGACTTCCCGTAACGCTCATCATAAACCTTCTATCCTTAGCCATAATTCTTGTGGTGGCTCTTCCCATCGGAATTGTATCGGCCCTTAAAAGGGACTCCCTACTGGATAAATCCCTTACCGTATTTGTTTTCATAGGGTTTTCCATGCCCGGGTACTGGCTCGCCCTGCTCCTTATGATACTTTTCGGCATCAAGCTCAGGATCCTTCCCATATCAGGACTTGAAAGTCTCAACGCAGCCCAGCTCAAAGGATGGGCACTGTGGTGGGACAGAGCAAAGCACCTTATACTACCTGTTTTCATCAGTGCCTTTGGAGGACTGGCAGGCTTTTCCCGGTATATGAGGCAGAGTATGTTAGAGGTGCTGCAACAGGACTACATCGTAACGGCCAAAGCAAAGGGACTGCCGGAAAGGATTGTGGTGCGAAGGCATGCCCTCAGAAACGCCTTTATGCCCATAGTTACCCTTTTAGGTCTCTCAATTCCGGGGCTCATCGGAGGAAGCGTAATCTTTGAAACCATCTTTGCAATTCCGGGAATGGGACAGCTATTTTACGAGGCAGCCATGGCCCGCGACTACCCAACAATAATGGGAATACTCACCATCGGCGCCGTGCTCACCTTGCTCGGCAACCTGATGGCAGACATAACCTACGCATTTATAGACCCAAGGATAAGATACGACAAGTAAAGCCATTGGCCAAAGAAGCTACCTTCAGGGTTCCAGCCTCAATAGCGTAATAGGCATGAAACACAAAGTGAAGCGTCACAAGAGCAATAATCAAGAAAATCAACGCCAAAAAGACTCTCATGGGGAACCAATCACCAAGCCTCTCGTATCCCCAAACCCAATCCCACTTGTCCAGCATCTCCTGCCCCTCCACCTCTTTCTCGTACTCTCTCTTAGCGGCAGTAGCACCCTTTTTCAAGGCCTCTTAAAGGGACACTTAGCTCCCTGAACACTACCCCTATTCCTTAGCTCCTCCCTTATGGCTCTTATCACTTCAGCCTTATTCAGACACCACTCAGGAGCTACAAGCCTCTCTCTCGGTGCCTCTCCCGTCAACCGCTGTATCACTATATCTTTTCTTAAATGCTCTAAAAAATCCACACATAAGGAGACATACTCCCTAAAAGCCAAGAGGGAGATCTCTCCCTCAAGATAAAGCCTTTCAAGTGGGGTATCTTTAAGAACGTGTAGATTGTGAATCTTCACACCATCCACTGGCAAAGCCGACAAAAAAAGTGCCGTCTCAAGCATATCGTCTCTTTCTTCACCGGGAAGACCCAAAATAACGTGGACACATACCTTCAAGCCCGCCTTTTTTGCCCTCAAAAGCACATCAACAAAATGGGAAACGCCATGTCCCCTGTTTATAAAGCGCAGGCTTCTGTAATGAGAAGATTGTAAACCCAGCTCCAACCACACCTCGTATGAGTCAGAAAGTGCCTTTAGCAACTCCAAAACATCGTCAGGAACCAAATCGGGCCTCGTTCCCACCATAATCCCCACAATGCGCTCATCTATCAGCGCCCTCTTGTACAATCTCTCAAGCTCATCCACAGGGGCGTACGTATTTGAAAAGGCCTGGAAGTAAACCATGAAAAGGCGAGCCCTGTATCTCTTTTCAGCATACTCAATACCCCTTCTCACCTGCTCCTCTACAGGGATTGCATAAGGCAGCACTCCGGAGGCATAGCTGTCACAGAAGATGCACCCCCCTTTTCCCGTTCTATTGCTACGATGAGGACAGCCCAGTCCAAGATTAACGGGGATTCTCTGAACGCGTACACCGTACCTTTCCCTGAGATAGCGATTAAAGGAGTAGTAGCGTTCTTCCATCATAGCGAGGAGGCAAGAAGCAGAACAAGCTCTCTCACCAAAGCAGCACCAAGAACAGCGGTATTTCCCGTAGGATCCCACAAGGGCGAAAGCTCAACCATATCCGCCCCTACTATTTGCAATCCTTTAAACCCCGTGAGAAACGTTAACAACTCTTTATAGGATACGCCACCTGGCTCTGGAGTCCCCACTCCAGGACAAAAGGAGGGATCCAGCACATCCACATCAAGGCTGAGATAGACAGGCCTTCCCCAAGCTACCCTTCTCAGCTCATCCAGCACGTTCAAGTCAAAGGGATGAAAGAGGAGGTAATGCTCTTTCCCAAACTGAAACTCCTCCTTCAGCCCAGACCTCACCCCAATCTGGCAAATATCCACACCTAACTCGTAGATTCTTCTAATCACCGTTGCATGGGAGAGCTTCTCCCCCAAGTATGTGTCCCTTGCATCTGTGTGGGCATCCACATGCACAAAAAGCAAGTTCTTAAAGAACTTGGTGTGCGCCTTAACAACAGGATAGCTCACCAAGTGTTCCCCCCCTATAACCAACACCCTCTTGCCCATACCAAGCAGTTCAAGCAGCCTCTCTTCTATCAGCGCCAGGGATCTCTCCCTGTTGCCAAAGGGAAGCTCCACATCACCAAAGTCAGCAACGCTACACTCTTCAATATCCATATCCATATAGGGGCTATAGGTTTCTATTGCGTCAGAGACCTTTCTCACCTCAATTGGTGCAAAGCGCGTACCCGGCTTGTAGCTTGCCGTTTCGTCAAAGGGCACACCTAATATAACCACGTCACCCTCAGCCCTCGTCCCTAAAAACCTCATCCTCCACCCTCTCCACCTTCACCCTAAGAACCCTTCTCTTGGTAGCCTCAATGACGGTAAAGCTCCACCCCTTATAATAAGCCCTCTCTCCCTGTTTCGGCACCCTGCCAAGAAGGTGCATCACTAACCCACCAACGGTATCCACCCCAAGATCTTCTGGAAAGGAAAGACCCAGCAGCTCCTCCAGCTCTGCA
>JALWBK010000052.1 GCA_027037155.1 bacterium
TTCTGCTGAAGCAAATACTCAAAGAGATTGCCGAGGAATTGCAGAGCCACGTCCTTGAAGGCCAAGGTGGGTCCGTAAAAGAGCTCCATTATGTAAAGCTTTCCCTTCTTCACTATAGGGACCACATCGGGATGGGAAAAGGTGCTGTAGGAACGCTCCACTATCTCCCTCAAAACCTCTGCCGGTATGTCATCGGCAAAGATGGTCATCACCTCATAGGCCAAATCCACATAAGAAAGCTCCCTCCAGTGCTCAAGTACCTCCCTTGGAACCCTTGGGATCTCCTCTGGCAAGAGCAACCCGCCATCTGTGGCCAGTCCCATCAAAACTGCCTGAGAGAAGTCAATACTTGCAACACCGCCTCTAGTACTTTTGTACTTCATCTTCAACCCTCCAAGCCAAAAACACGAGCAGCGTTTCTGTATAGTATAGCCTCTTTAGCCGCCTCCGAAAGGGAAAGGGCCATGAAGGCCTCAATGCTCTTCTTCATGGAGGCGCCAGGCCAATCTGTGCCAAAGAGAAACTTCTCCTTCAACTGCTCCATCCTGGGGAAGTAGTCCAACAGCCTGTGCACGGGAAGTCCGGATATGTCAATGTAAACGTTCTTCCTGTGCCTCACAATGAACTGCGCATCCTCGTACCAGAATCCCCTACCGCCGTGGGCCATGATAAGCACCAGATCGGGGAAGTCCGCCGCTATCTCGTTAACGTATCTTGGATCACCGTAGCTATCGTAGGAACCGGGAAATATAGAGGTGCCGGCGTGTACCATCACCGGTAGATTATGCTTCTCACAGAGGTAGTAAACAGGATAAAGCCTGCTGTCGGTAAGGTGAAAACGCATGTGAACGGGATGAAGCTTCAAACCTCTAACACCAAGCTCAATATATCGCTCCATGTCTTTATAGGGATAGCACGATAGATGCGGATTTATATTGGCAAAGGGAAGTAGCCTCTCACAGCCCTTGCAAAAGTCAACCACCTCTTCGGTGGTAGTATCTCCCGTAACCTGAGGCGCCCTCTCGGCAAGGACAACCGCATACTCAACCCCTGCCTCCTCCATGTACCTTAAAAGGTTTTCTCTGCTATAGCCTTCTATCAGCCACAAGTCCTCTGGGTTCATCTTCTCCCACCACCGCCTGACCCACTCTTTCCAGCAACTACCCTTGGCATAGTGGGTGTGCACATCTATAGCCTTCATTTTTGCCCTCCCCTTTGCTACATTAGGCATAAACAGTATAGCACAGGAGTTAACCGCATGAAAACGGTGATACTCTCCGGAGGCGGAGGAACAAGGCTCTTCCCGCTATCAAGGGAGAGCTTACCCAAGCAGTTCATAAAACTTCACGGAAGTTTATCGCCTATACAGAAGACCTACCGCAGGGCACTCCTGGTTAGCTCCAAGGAGGACATTGCCGTTTCAACCAACGCCAAATACAGGTTCCTCACCATGGACCATCTGGGCGAGGAGATTAAGCTTGTATTGGAGCCCGCACCCCGCAACACCACCGCCGCCATAATTTACGCCATTAAGAAGGCTAAAGATGCCTTTGGCTGGGACCCAAGCGAGGTGTACGCGTTTATGCCTGCCGACCATGAAATCAGCCCAGATGAAGAGTTTAGAAAAACCCTCTTGAAGGCCGCATCTTTGGCAGAGAAGGGATACGTTGTAGTACTGGGGATTACACCAAAAGAGCCAAAGACAGGATATGGATACATAAAGATAGGAGAGTCCATAAACCCAGGCTACAGGGTTGAGACCTTTGTGGAAAAGCCCTCTGCTGAAAAAGCTAAAGAGATGTTAGAAGAGGGAGGGTACCTCTGGAACAGCGGGATATATGTGGGGAAAGGCACCGTCATACTGGAAGAGCTGAAAAAGGTATCGCCTGAATTCGGCCCCTTTGTGGACATGTCTGTGAAGGAATTGGAAGAAGCCTTTGGCGAGATTCCCTCCGTAGCCATAGATCACTCTTTAGCCGAAAAGACTGATAAGTTGGCTGTGATTCCCGCCAACTTCTTCTGGAACGACATTGGCTCATGGGATGCAGTGTACGAAGAGCTGCCGAAGGACGAAGATGGAAACGTCCTTCCCAAAGAGGCAATCGCCCTGGACACAAGAGATACTTTGGTATTGGCAAACAGGACACTTCCCATAACCATTGGTGTCAGCGATCTTTTGGTGGTTGAAGATGGAGATGTGCTTCTTGTAGCTAAAAAGGGCGAAAGCCAGAAGGTGAGGGAAGCCGTTGAGCTTCTAAAGAAGCGCAACAGCTCCAAAGTATCCCAGCACACAAGGGTGTACAGACCCTGGGGGCATTACGAGGAGTTGCTCAAAGGGGATAGATTCAAAGTGAAGAAGATCACTGTCCTTCCCGGAAAAAGGCTAAGCCTTCAGATGCACCACCACAGGTCCGAACACTGGATAGTGGTTAAAGGCACAGCGAAAGTGACCATCGGCAAGGAAGAGATGTTTGTGCATGAGAACGAAAGCGTCTTCGTCCCCAAATCGGTGCTTCACAGGATAGAGAACGTGGGTAAGATCCCTCTTGAGATTGTGGAGGTGCAAACCGGTGAGTATGTGGAGGAGGACGACATAATAAGGGTAGAGGATGACTGGGGAAGATAAAGAGCTGCTTGAGATTCGCATAGAGGTTGCATCGGAAGAGCAAGCAAGTGAACTCGCCAAACAACTGGATTTTGAAGAAGGCTGGGCCATAGAGGAAAGCAAAGGAAAATTTTACCTTTTGGGGTACTCTAAAAAGATACCACCTGAGCTTGATAGGCTCTCACTCAACTATACCGCATCCCCAGCCCCAGACTGGGAAGAGAGGTTCAGAGAATTCTTTGGAGGAGTTACAGTCTCCCAGTTCTCCATACGTCCGCCCTGGATTCCTGAGGATCCAGAGCGCATAAATATCGTGATTTACCCCGGCTCTGGCTTTGGCACCGGAGAGCATCCCAGCACCCAGAACATGCTGTTGGCTCTTGAGAAGCTTCCTTATACGCCACAAGCTGCACTGGACGTGGGTTGCGGCTCCGGAATCCTTTCCATAGCCTGCTTGAAGATAGGCATCAAAAGAGTGGTAGCCTGCGACATAGATCCCCTGGCCATCTCCAACGCTCGGTACAACCTGAAACTTAACCAATGCGAGGATAAAGTTTTTCTCATCAACGGATCCCCTTCCTGCATAAAAGAGCAGTTTCCCCTCGTTTTGGCCAACATAGACTTTTTTACGCTGGTATCCCTCTCAGATGTACTGACCAACCTCACCTCTCCTAAAGGGTATCTGATACTCTCGGGTTTCTTGAATGAAGACGCCCACACCCTTGAAGAGCTTTACTCTCAAAGAGGCTTCATTTGCTTTAAAAAGACAAGCACAGGACAGTGGAGCTGTTTACATTTGGAGAAATGTTGAGTAAACAGGGAAACCGATGCTGGCTGAAATCATCGCCATAGGCCGTGAGATACTGACTGGAAAGACCTTAGACACCAACTCTCACTGGCTCGCTCAACAGCTATACCCAAGGGGATTCAGGGTAAAGAGGATCGTAGCTGTTGACGATGTGGTGGAGGAGATTGCCCACGAAATCCTTTCATCTATAAAGTACGGAGTTAGCCTCATTGTCACCACAGGCGGATTAGGCCCCACCTTTGATGATAAAACCCTTGAAGCAGTAGCAGTTGCCACAGGCAGGAAACTTCTGCTTAACGAAAACGCGCTCAAGATGGTACAGGAGCGGTACAGAGAGTTCTACCAAAAGGGATGGGTTGACTCTCCAGATATAACCCCAGAAAGAAAGAAGATGGCGATACTCCCCGACGGAAGCATTCCTCTACCAAATCCGGTAGGTGCAGCCCCCGGAGTATGGCTTCCTTTAGGCTCACGGGTTATACTCTCCCTACCGGGAGTACCCAAGGAGATGAAGGCTATATTTACAGAATACGCTGTGAAGAGGATAGAAGAGTTCAGAGAAGCTTTGCCAGAGGCAAGGGTTTCTGTTGAAAGGACTATAAACAGCGGCATAGGAGATGAGTCTCTCATAGCACAGGTTGTGAAAGAGGTGATGGCGCAGGTGCCCAACGTCTATATAAAAAGCCTTCCCGAAACCTTTGGGAAAGCTGTGGACATCCCTGTACGCTTCACAGCAGAGGGAAAAAGCGAACAGGAAGCACAAAAGGTTCTGGAGCAGGCCATTGAGCTTTTTACAAAGCTTCTAAAGGAAAGACTTGACAAATGAACAAGAGATGCTCAATAAAAGAGTTGGTTGGTGTATGGGCCCGTAGCTCAGCTGGCCAGAGCCACCGGCTCATAACCGGAAGGTCCCAGGTTCGACCCCTGGCGGGCCCATGGGAAAGCAAGGGGAATGTGCTTCAGGCACATTCCCCTTTTTTTATTGGGGTAAAGACATGGACGTAGCCCAACTTCTGCAGCTCATTAACAGCCACTTTCCATTGCACCTCGCCCTTGACTGGGACAACTGCGGGTTGCAGGTGGGAAACCCGCATCAGAAGATAGATAGAGTTCTCATCAGCCTTGATATCAGCATACAGACCGTTGAAGAGGCTTTAAACAAAGGCTGCAACACTATCATCAGCCATCATCCACTGCTTTTTAGAGGGATCAAGCGGATAGATACCACCTCCCCTTTGGGTGCCATCATAGAAAAGGCTTTGACCCACAAAATCGCTATTTTAAGCTTTCACACCAACGTGGATGTTGCCGAAGATGGTCTGGCCGATAAACTCGCTACACTTTTAGATCTCACCCCAGAAGCTCCTTTGGAGGAGGGAGGACTTGGCAGGGTCTGTTCATGCAAGCCCGTATCCATTCAGAATTTCATAGATCTCGTCTGCGAAAGGCTGGAGGTTGAGAAAAGTGAACTGAGGATAGTTGAGGGAAACAGCGAAGTTATAACCAAAGTGGCCTTGTGCCCTGGAAGCGGTGGAGATCTGATACCCAAGGCCATCCAAAACTCTGCCCAGTGCTACATCACAGGAGATGTGAAGTACCACCAAGCCCAGGAAGCCCTGGGTAAAATCTGGGTGATAGACGCAGGCCACTACCACACGGAAAAGATCTTCTGCAGGCTCATAAAAGAGGTGCTGGAGAAACACGGTGTAGCCTGCGAGATCAGCCGGTTGCAAACAAACCCCTTTACATACATGGGAGGCGGTAATGAATAAGGAGCTGGAGATACTTATTAAGCTACAATCGGTAGATCAGTTCATCGTTGAAAGAAAGAGGGATCAGCAGGAGATTCCCAAAAGGCTTGAAAGCCTTAAGAAGGAGCTCGAGAAGGCACGAAACAACCTTGAGGAGGCAAAGAAGGAAAAGAAGGAGTTAGCCCTCAAAAGAAGGGAGAAAGAGAAGCTGCTTGACGAGTTAGCGGAAAAGATAGCCGACAGAAAGGGAAGGCTCTTTAAGGTGAAAAGCAACGAAGAGTACGCAGCACTACTCAAGGAGATAGAGACCTTTAAGGAGGAGATTAGCTCCACCGAAGATGAAATTATCATCATGTTGGACAAGGACGAGGAGATAGCCCAGAAAATTGAGGAAGCGGAGAAGAAGGTTAAGGAGCTTGAAAGAATACTAAAAGAGGAAGAGAAAAAGTGTAACGAGCTCATTCAAAAGATAGAAAAAGAGCTGAAGCAGGCGGAAGAGGAGAAGCAAGAGCTCTGGCAAAACCTAAGCGATAGGATTCAA
Organism: bacterium; assembly: GCA_027037155.1. Lineage (GTDB taxonomy): Bacteria > Thermosulfidibacterota > Thermosulfidibacteria > Thermosulfidibacterales > Thermosulfidibacteraceae > Thermosulfidibacter. The sequence goes on from JALWBK010000052.1 coordinate 5,706, forward strand.
AGGCTATACGAGAAGCTGAAAAACACAAAAGGAAGTGCCGTAGCACGGGCCGCCAACCAGACCTGTCACGGTTGCTTCACAGAGCTGCCACCCCAGACATTCTTGGAAGTGAAGAAAGGCGAAAAGATGATTCAATGCCCCTTCTGCGGAAGGATCCTCTACTACTGGGAGGAAGAAAAGCCCCAGGATGAAGGCTAAGCTCTTCTTCGACGGTGCATCCAAGGGCAACCCTGGACCTGCAGGCTACGGCTTTGTGATTGAAATAAACAACACCAAAATAGAAGGCAAAGGCTACATCGGCATCAGTACCAACAACGTTGCAGAATACTACGGGCTGATAGAGGGACTGCAAAGGGCTCTAAAAGAAGGCATAAAGAGCATAGAGATCTTTGCCGATTCCCAACTGGTGGTAAAGCAAATCAAGGGAGAATACAAAGTCAAAGCGCCCCATCTGAAGCCTTTATATCTCAAAGCCACCGAGCTATTGAAAAAATTTGACGATGCCCACATCTTTTTTGTGGGAAGAGAGAAAAACAGTGAAGCTGATCGCTTAGCCAACCTTGCAATAAAGAAGGGCCAGCGGGTCGGGCGGTCGCTGGCCTCAAAAGGGCCAGAGGAAAGTCCGGGCCCCACAGGGCAGGGTGCTGGGTAACACCCAGGTCCCGCGAGGGACGGAAAGTGCCACAGAGAACAGACCGCCGGACCCAATGGCAGTCCGGTAAGGGTGAAACGGTGGGGTAAGAGCCCACCGCCTCCTCTGGTGACAGAGGAGGGCACGGCAAACCCCACCCGGGGCAAGGCCAAATAGGGAGGCGTCCCCGCCACTTGGCGGGGTAAGGGTGGCCCGCCCGATGCCTCCGGGTAGGCCGCTGGAGGCGCCGGGCAACCGGCGTCCCAGATGAATGACCGCCGCCCCACCTTGCGGTGGGGAACAGAACCCGGCTTACAGACCCGCTGGCCCTTTTAATGTTTAACCATGGGTGAGCTGATAAAGATAAAGGCCTCTGCTGGAGCTGGAAAGACCCACCAGCTCGCTTTGAGGTATATAAACCTGTTGGCGGGAAAGTATCCAACACCTGAGGTTTTGCGATCCATCGTTGCCATAACCTTCACCAACAAAGCCGCCATTGAGATGAAACAGCGCATCTTAAAGTTCTTAAAGGAGATATACTTCCAAAAGTCATCACATCCGAAGCTTTCCCCCAAAGAGGCCGAGCTTTGGATAGACACCATATTAGAACATTACAGCGACTTTCAGGTAAGAACCATTGACAGCCTCCTCTTCACCATCCTCAAGGCCCTCTCCTTTGAGCTACAGCTACGAACCGAAATGGAGGTGGTCTTTGACATAGAGAGAATTCTTGACATGGCCTTTGACAGGATGCTGGAGCACCTTGAAGAGGATAAAAAGATAGATCTATGGGAGCAGCTCCTTCACACCTTCTTTGAGATTGATGAAAGACGGGGTTTCTACATAGAAAAACGCCTCCGCAGACGCCTGTTTGACCTGTTTCATCTTTTCAACAAACACCGCCAGAACGTAGAGGAGAAAATCAAGCGCTCCACCACCAAAGCAGAGCTTGAAGAGGCACTCAAGAAAGTGCTCACCCTTCTTGAAGCCCACCAGGAAGGACTGACCAAAAGGGCCAAGAGCTGGTTGGATAAGATGAAGCAGCTTGATCCCAAAGAGGCAGCAAAAGAGGTGCTAAACAAGAAAGAGCCAGAAAAGCTCTTTCTTAAGAGATACCGGGAGAGACAAGATCTGCAGCATTTGTTCTCACAATGGAAGGAGCTGAGAGACCTCGCTCTTAAATACCTTTTAGAAGAGTTTTACCTAATCGTTGGAGGATACGTGAAGGCACTGAAGGAGCTTAGGTGTCTTACAGATGAGATAACCAAGGAAGAGGGGCTCGTCATAGCAGGGGAGCACTGGACCGAGCTCATTAAAGAGGAGCTTGCCAAACAGGAGGTTATACCATTAGTTTACGCCTACTTCGGTGCCAGGTTCAAACACTTCCTGATAGACGAGTTCCAGGACACCTCCCGCAGTCAGTGGGAGACCCTAACCCCCCTAGTGGAAAACGCACTGTCCGAAGACGGAAGCCTCTTTTACGTGGGAGATCCCAAGCAGGCCATTTATGGATGGAGAGGTGGAGACTGGAGGCTCTTTGAAGATGTTTCCAAAGACCCCAAACTGACAAAACCCTCCAAGGTAAAAGAGCGCGTGCTTGAGTATAACTACAGATCCCACCCCCAACTGGTAAGCTTCTTCAACGAAGTCTTCAGCAAACTTCAGGACGAAAAACTCTCTTTGGATATGCTTAAGTGCGCCGTGGACAGAACCCTTGCTAATAGTAGCCTGGTCTCCCACGCTAAGGCAAGTCAGGACTTGGCCACAGTGTACAAAGACATGGTCCAGCGAAGCCCAAGACGAGATGATGACAACACACCAAGAATCTTCATAAAGAGCTTCAACGGAGAAACCAAGGCCGAAATTGAGGAAGAGGTTAAGAAGGCTTTTCTCACAGACCTTGAACGGGAGTGGGGAAAGGCCCAGAACCAGAACACCGATACGGCTCCCATAGCGGTTCTGGTTAGAAAGCACAGCCAAGCGGAAGAGGTATCCCAGTGGATACTGGAAAGAGGGATACCGGTTATCACGGAAAACTCCCTGAAGATAAGCAACTCCCAAGTGGTCAAAGGACTCATCAACCTCCTCAAGTACATAAACAACAGGACAGACCTCATGGCCCTCTACGGTACCCTTGCCTCAGGGCTATGGAAGGATGCAATCCCCGATACCGCAACCGAAAAGCAGTTGTGGAAAGCGTGGAAAGAACACCTCCCAAGCTTGAAGAAAGAAGTAGACAGCTACGTTGAAAGCATCCTTGAAAAGGCCTCCCAGAAAGCGCCCTACGAGCTTCTGTGGCTTATTTATGAGAAGTTGAATCTTGAAGAGAAACTCAACGGCGAGCTAAAAGAACATAAAAGCTTTGTCAACAGGCTATTTGAGGTGGCGCACTCCTTTGAGATTGAAGAAGGAGCGAATCTGACACGGTTCCTTGAGTACTGGGAAGAAAGCGCCTTCAACGAAAGGCTCAACGCACCAGAAAACGTAAACGCTGTGCAGGTGATAACTATTCACAAAGCCAAGGGGCTGGAGTACCCCGTGGTCTTCATTCCCTCTACAGACTGGAGAATCAAGGAGAAGGTTCCTATAACTGTTCACAACAACCATCTTGTGGCCTTGGGCAAAACCCAATACCTTCCCGATGAGCTCAGAGAAGAGAAGTTCTCCTACTACGCAAAAGAGGTGCACGAAAGCATTAATCTTTTCTATGTGGCCCTCACGAGGGCAAGGGAAAGGCTTTACGTATACAGCACCGTTGTCAGAAGTGGATGGCCTCCCTCACTGAGCACCATCTTTGCCAAGCTGCTGGAGGAGTACCTTGAAGGGAATAAAGATCAGGAAGAAGTGGAATTGGAGCGACACGGAACTTGATCTCAACTCCACAAGGAGGGTTGTAAAAGGCAACGTGCTTCATCTTGCCCTCTCTATGGTGGAGAGCTTAGACGATGCAGGTGTTGAGAAGGCTGTGGAGAAAGCCCTCTTTCTGCTTGGAGAGCGAAGGGATAGATGGGACGTTGAAAAAGACTTCGTAAATCCCATAAAAAGGCTCCTTAACAAAGACGAAGTGAAGCCCTTCTTCAGCAGCGAAGCGGAGAAGGTGTTCGTGGAAAGAGAGATAATCTCCCCCAAAGATCCCACTGGATCCCGTCCCGATCGCATGGTTCTTATCAACGACACGGTTCTTGTTGCAGACTTCAAAAGCTTCTACAGCGAAAAGAGGCTCAATGAGTATAAAGCCCAGGTGGAAGAATACACGAAACTCGCAGGGGAATGCTTCAAGAGAAAGGCCATTGGCTTTCTCATCTTTATAGACAAAGCCCGAGTGCTCAAGGTGGCAGAAACATGAGCAGAATCGTCGCAGTTCACCCAGCGGTAAACCTGCTTGAAAGGCTTGTAGAGGATATCATCAGCAATAACCACCTGGAAGATGCCCTTATAATCTTTCCCCATCGCAGAGCCATAGCCTTCACCAAGTACTACCTATCCCAAAAGATTGACTCGCCCAAACTCACTCCAGAGATGTACTCCTTTGAAGATTGGGTTAAGAAAACTTACAGCAAAGAAAAATCTTCCCTTCCCTCAGTCGTTGAGAGCTACGACCAGGCATGGATATCCTACAAGGCCACTGAAAGGGTATACAAAGAAGAAGGCAAAGAGCCACCATCCTGGGAACGCTTCTTCGGATGGGGTCTGAAGATAGCGGAGCTCTTTAAAGAATTTGACCTTGAGCTAAAGGAGCCGAAGGATCTCATAAACCCCAGTGTTACCCTATCCGAGCCGGTGAGGGATCTTCTTGAAAGGATCAGAAGGATATACAGGCTCTTCAAAGAGCTGCTCAAAGAAAATAATCTCACCACCTACCCCATGATGGTGCGAGCCCTGGCGGAGGAAGGCTTCAGCGTTGAAGAAAGGCCCACCTATATAGTGGGCTTCTACGCCCTCACGAAAGCGGAAGAGGAGATCTTCAAAAGGCTTTTCAACAATGGCGCAACTGTGTACTGGCATGTAGATCCTGAGAGCCTTGAACACAATGACAATCCCCTATCAAGGTGGATGAAAAGATGGGGCATAAAGCCTGAAATCGTAGATTACCAAGGCCCCACCTGCGAGATACACTTCTACGAAGCCGCTGATCTACACAGCGAGATAGAAAAGCTCAAGCAGTTTTTGGGAGAAGACTGTGACGAAAGACCTGACAAAAGGGCTGTGGTGCTGCTTGATCAGAAAAACCTCATCCCCGTAGCGCTGAATCTTCCTGAAATCCCTGTCAACATCACCATGGGGTATCCCTTCAAGCACACAGGTCTTTTCTCTTTTCTCAAATCCCTCTTCACCTTAGCAAAGGGCAAAGACGACAAAAGGGGGTACAGAACCCAGCATCTAATAGAGCTGTTGGGCTATCCCTACGTGGAGGGCGAGGCCTTAAAGGAACAGCTTTACCAAAAGGGCTCTCCCTACCTTCGTCCCGAAGAGATAATAGCTATAGGGGGAGAAACGGCACGGGAAATACTTGAAACACTTGTTGTTCCCGTTGAAAGCGCAAAGACCTTGAAAAAGCTGTGTGAAGCTTTGCTTGGGATCTTCAACCACCTTCTTCCCCGCGCAAGCTCTTTAGAAAAGGATTTCATGGCGAAGGTGGCAGAAGAGGTGCTTGTCCCCCTATCATACAGCCTCTTCGCTGAAAGATCCATGGATCTCAAAACCCTCTCTAACCTCTTTGAACAGGTAGCCTCCAACGTCTCATTACCCTTTGAGGGAGAGCCTTTAACCGGCCTGCAGGTGATGGGACTTTTGGAGACAAGACTTCTCTCCTTTGAAGAGGTGTACATCCTTGATGCCAATGAAGATGTCATTCCTGGAGTGGAGGAGGTCAATCCCCTCGCTCCAAGGGAGGTGAGAAGAGCACTTCAGCTTCCTGACAGATACGATCAGGAAGTGATAGCAAAGTACCACTTTGAAAGGCTCATAAGGGCCTCAAAGAAAGCCCACATTCTCTGGCAGTCAAAGCTCACACCTTCCAAGGGCGCCTCCTTAGAAAGCAAAAAGGTCAAAAGCAGATTTGTTGAAAGGCTTTTGTGGGAGATAGAAAAAAGGGAGAAAGAGCCAGCAGAGAGGTTAATAGAAAAGTGCACCTTTGAAGTGATACCACCTGGTAAAAGTCAAAAGCTCATTGATAAAGCCCCTATGGCAGAAACCGTCAGAAAGTTGCTGAAAGAGAACATCTCCCCTTCTATGTTACAAGCGTACCTCAACTGTCCCCTCATGTTCTATTACCAACGCGTACTGAAGCTATCTCCCCAGAGGATAAAGGACGAGGTGCCACTGGACGAACTGGGAAACATAGTACATCAGGCACTCTTCTCATACTTCAATCATCTTTGCGGTGAAAGCTTTCCAAAGGTAATCACGAAAAACGACGTGAACGCAGACGACTTCCTAAAAGTGCTCAAAGAGCACCTGCACAAAAGCGACTTCTACAAGAGACTCTCCAAAGCCAGAAGATGGCTTTTGTGGGAAGGCGTCTTCTACAGACTAACAAAGTACTTAAAAGAGAACTTCCCCGAAAAGCTTGAGATACTCGGCCTTGAAAAGGAACTCACAAAAAGCGAGCACATCAGCGAGGTAGGGGAGGTGATCCTTCGCGGAATAGCAGACAGGATAGACAAACGAGAGGGCATAACCGTTATCGTTGACTACAAGACCGGCACAGGCAAAAAGATAAACTTCAACAAGCTCTTACAGATAGACGTGCAAGAGCTCAACTCTTACGGTCATGAAGAACTTAAAGTACTGGCCCAATGGATGCCCGAGATCCAGCTTCCCTTTTACGTGTACCTGTACAGCTCAAGTTCAGATGCAGATCCAACTTATACCACCGCAAGTTACGTCAACCTTGAAAGCAACGGAGAAGAGGCGTTTCTCATTGAACCGCAATACATGCCCAGTGAGCAATTATCCCAATGGATGAAAGAGGTTTTTCCTAACATCATCTCCTTCATACTTAGACATATACTGGAATCGGAGTACTGGTTCCCGGCGGTACAGGAGGGTGCCTGCAGGTATTGTGCTTTCAACGGATTCTGCAGGTACTCATCCGCATAGTTTTAAAGCGGTTTAGAAAGCACCAAAAGAGCTCTGCAGGTACCATCACTGAGGTTGTAAGGAAACACCTGGCAATCCCCGTAAAGGGAAAGGGCTTTTTCTTCAATTCCCTCCTCTACAACCCTTTCAACAGTATAGATGATCAGCCTACCATCGGACCTTAAAAAGGGCTTTAAAAAGAGCATGGCTTCCTGAGGAGGCATAAAGGCCTTGCTCAAAACGGTGGCAAAGGCTCCTCTCAAGTTCTTTTGCTCCTCCAACCTACCAAGCACCGGACGCACATTCTTCAGCCCCAGCTCTCTGATAGCGTACCTTAAAAAGTTTACCTTCTTCCTGTTGGAGTCCACCGCCACAATCTCCAACTCAGGCGACTCTATAGCCAGAGGCAGAGTAGGAAATCCTGCACCGCATCCTGCATCCAGCACAGGCGACACCACCAGACTTAACTCCAAAGGCTTGAGGCTGTCCTCTATCAGCTCCCTCTCAATGTCAGAATAGCGTTTCAAGCCAGTAATGTTTATCCTCTTGTTCCACTTCAAGATCAGCTGAACGAGCCTTTCAAAACGCTCCGCCGATTCCACGTGCCAACCTTCTTCTTATCAAATGAGTTA
>JALWBK010000053.1 GCA_027037155.1 bacterium
GCTGCTATCCTTTCTGACCTATTTTCCTCTGGCAGGTGCTATAGTACTGCTCTTTGTTAACAGAGAGAAGGTGAACTTTATAAAGTGGTTCGCCTTTGTGATTGCCCTCATAGACTTCATTGTATCCATTATTATCTGGTTCAAGTTTGACAGAAGCACGTGGCACTTCCAGTTCGTTGAACGATTTGTGTGGATCAAAAAGCTGGGCGTAGAGTACTACTTTGGTATAGATGGTATCTCCATGTTGCTCGTTTTACTGACCACCTTCTTAACTGCCATATCTGTGCTTTGCTCCTTCAACTACATTCAGGAGAGGGAGAAGGAGTACTACATAGCGCTACTTGTTCTTGAAACGGGTATGATGGGCGTTTTCTGTGCCTTGGACATGTTCCTCTTCTACGTGTTCTGGGAAGTCATGCTGGTTCCCATGTACTTCCTCATTGGTATATGGGGTGGTCCCAGAAAGCTGTACGCAGCCATAAAGTTCTTCCTTTATACCCTCTTTGGTTCTCTCTTTATGCTGGTGGCGATTATTGCCATGTACTTCATCTACCACAGCAAGACCGGTGAGTGGTCCTTCAACTACCTTAAGTGGGTGCACGTGCTTTCGGGAATACCTTTGAAGTATCAGTTCTGGTTCTTCTTGGCCTTCTTCTTGGGCTTTGCCATAAAGGTGCCCCTTTGGCCCTTCCATACATGGTTGCCCGATGCCCACGTTGAGGCTCCTACAGCCGGTTCAGTTATCCTTGCTGGTATCCTGTTGAAGATGGGAACCTACGGTTTCTTGAGATTTTCTCTACCCTTCTTCCCTCAGGCATCCAAGCTTTTCGCACCAGTGGTGGCGGTTCTTGCCATCATCGCAATCATATATGGTGCCCTGTGTGCCCTGGCCCAGGAGGATATGAAAAAGCTTGTGGCTTACTCCTCCGTTTCACACATGGGTCTGGTTATGCTTGCCATGTTTATGTTTAACCCAACTGCTATTGAGGGAAGCATCTTGCAGCAGATAAACCACGGACTTTCCACAGGCGCCTTGTTCCTTATCGTTGGTATCATTTACGAGAGAAGACACACCAGGTTGATAAAGGAGTACGGTGGTATCTCAAAGGTCATGCCTGCATTCGCTACCTTCTTCATGTTTGCGATGCTTTCTTCCATTGGTCTTCCTGGTCTTAACGGATTTATTGGTGAGTTCACCTGTCTTGCTGGTGTGTTCAAGGCTAACTGGAAGTACGCCGCTTTTGCAGTGACTGGTGTCATTCTGGGTGCGGCCTACATGCTCTGGCTCTACCAGAGGACTATGTTTGGTACCATTACCAAGGAGGAGAACAAGAACCTCAAAGATATGACCCTCAGAGAGTGGATCTATATGACTCCTCTTGTGATTTGCTTCATCTGGATCGGTATCTATCCCAAGCCCTTCTTCAAGGTTATGGAGGTTTCCGTGAAGCATTTGGTGGAGCAGGTGAATCCCGAGTACTTCCAGAAGGCATCTCATGAGGAGGCAAAGGTTAAGAAGCTGCTCAAGGAGGGGATTGCTGTTTCCAAGGTTCGCCAGGACGCTGTGGTGGACTAAGGGGGTGCGGTAATGAACGGGATGATAAATGTGCCTATTCCCAATCTGACGGCGATTGTACCTGAGATATTGACCGCTGTATTAGCTTGTTTTCTTCTGATATTTGATCTCTTCGTCCCTAAGGATAGAAAGAGGGTCGTTGGTATAACGGCTCTTGTTGGATGTGTTGTAATTGCTGCCGTAACCTTTGGATATCTTAACAAGCACATCGTTACGTTCTCTGGCATGTTCATTCTTGACAGCTTTTCTGTGGTTTTAAAGATCCTTTTCCTGATTTCTGCCATAGTGATAATACTCATTTCCCTCAGGTATCTTGAGCTTGAAGGGGTCAGTCTCGGAGAGTACTATGCTCTTCTTATCTTCGCTACCTTGGGAATGATGATAATGGCATCGGCTCAGGATCTCATAATGGTCTATCTGGGCCTTGAGACCATGGCTCTTTCTGTCTATGTGCTTGCTGGATTCATGAGGATGACCGATAAGAGTGCTGAGGCTGCTTTAAAGTACTTCCTTATGGGCGTGTTCATCTCCGGTATCTTCCTCTTTGGAATTGCTTTCACTTACGGAGTGGTGGGAAGCACTAACTTGAAGGATATTGCCAACTACATAGCCGAACACGGATTCAAGAATCCGTTGCTTGGCGTGGCTGTGATTCTGATTGCGGCGGGCCTTGGTCTGGAGATTGCCATGGCTCCCTTTCACTTCTGGGCTCCTGACGTTTACGAGGGAGCACCCACCTCTGTCACCGCCTTTATCTCTGTTGCACCCAAGGTAGCAGCTATTGCGGCCCTCTTCAGAATATATGTTGAAGCGTATTCCTTGATGGCTCCTTACTGGCAGCAGATACTTTGGCTTGTTGCTGCTCTCACCATGACCATAGGTAATGTAACTGCGGTGCTTCAGAACAACGTGAAGAGGCTTCTGGCATACTCTTCCATAGCCCATGCCGGATACATGCTCTTGGGCATACTTGCCTACAACCAGGTGGGGCTTGAAGCCCTTGCCTTTTACTTCTTTGCCTACTGCTTTATGAACATCGGTGCCTTTGCCATTGTTATCTATCTCAGAAGAAAAGAGATAGTTGGGGACGAGATAGAGGACTTTAAAGGGCTTGCCCAGACCCATCCCATGCTGGCTTTGGTTATGGTGATCTTTCTTCTTTCCCTAACCGGTATTCCGCCTACAGTAGGCTTTGTTGGAAAGTTCCTTCTCTTTTCCGCTGCGGTAAAGGCGGGCTTTTACTGGCTTGTGGCAATAGCGGTGTTGAACTCTGTTATATCCCTTTACTACTACTTCAAGATTGCCAAGGTTATGTATATGGAAAATCCAAAAGTTTCTGTGCCCTTTGAGGCTTCGCTGAGCTTGAAGCTTACAGTGTTTGCCCTTGGCGCGCTTACCTTCATCTTTGGCGTGTATCCCCACCCCTTGATCAATCTGGCACAGCTGTCAATCAAGTCTTTCTTTTAGGTGAGAAGGGGGCATTGCGGGGCCCCCTTTTACTTTTCTATTCTCACTTTTAGGGTGAAAGTATTGTTTTTAATGATCAAGATGTTCTTCTTTTTGTGAAGTTCAAAGTACTGATTTTTATGGTGGATTTCTTCTTTGTTAACAACTTTGGGAAGCACCTTTGCCAGTATTAAAACGGCTCTCTCTAAATTTACAGGTAGCGGCTTTTGGTTACCCTCTACCTTAACTTTACTTTCTTCCACAGTAACCAAAGCTACAGGAAAGCCCATGTTGCTGTACAGATACACCTTGCGAATCAGCTCGTTGCATGCCACTGCTTCCCACCTTCCTGACTCTCTTTTCTGGGAACTGGTGAGGAGAAATCTACCTTTGTAGATATGGCATCCTGCTTTCTTGATTGTTGGATGAAAGCAACCGGAAAGCAGAAAAACTATGGCTAAAAGCCAAGCTGCTTTAATCGCTTTTCTATCTCTTGCTTTTCCCAAGGACTGAGCCCTTCTTCCTTGTCAATAAGGTCTCTGCACTTTTTGTAGTACTTAATCGCTTCTTGTTTTCTATTTAGCTTGTAAAGGATTTCCGCATAGTGAAAGAGTATCACGGTACTCTTTCTGTTTTTCTCAATTACCTTTTGTTGCACTTTAAGCGCCTCTTGATACTTGCCCTTCTTGAAAAGTCCCCACGCGAGACTGTCAAGGTACGCCGGATTATCCGGGGCAATTTCAAGGGCCTTGTTGACCAGTTCAATCCCTCTGTCTACATTAATATCCCTTACAATCAGCAGATAGCCAAGATAGTTGAGGTATGTGGCAGATTCTGGATTAAGCTTTATAGCTTTTTCTAAGGCGGATATGGCTTCTTTGATCCTTCCGTTTCTTTCTAAAATCACGCCTTTCTGGAAGTGATACGAGTCATTCTCTGGATCCAGAACAATGGCTGTGTCTATATCTTTTAATGCAGCATCTACATTGCCTAATTTTGATTGTACCTGCGCCATGTAGGAATAAATAATCGCATTTTTGGGGCGCAAGAAAGATGCAAGCTGGAACATCTTTAGGGAACATTGAAGTTTCCCAAG
>JALWBK010000054.1 GCA_027037155.1 bacterium
CTCCTCTACCCTCTTCTTCACTGGAGGGTATCTGTCAAGCATCTCGGCCTTCATGCTTGAGTATTTGCGAAGATAGGTGAGAAACGCCTCTAACTTTTCATCCTGTACAACGGGACTTATAAGCCTTAAAAGGGTGAAAAGCCTTTGTGGATCGGTGGTTATCTTTAGTGGAAACAGGAACTTGGGTGCATCCATGAATATAGCAGCTTTCACCCAGTATGGCAGATCCACCCCCCTCACTAAGGCGTTGTTGGAAAGTGCTATCCCAACAGCTGCTTGGATTTTGCCGCTTTTGAACTCCTCAATGTGTTTTTCAAAATCCTCGTAGGATACGGCTTCAATGCCCTTTTCTTTCAGCCAACCTACCAGCTCCTCAACGGCTTCCCTTCCCCTATCGGCGGACACAAATATGAAAACACCGTGTCCTACCTTTTGCACTAACTCTTTTACCCTCAGCTTGGCCTCTTCCCAGCTTGAGGCGTTTAGGTAGTAGTCCTCTATCTCACGCAGTATGGAGACAGAGCGCTGGATGTCAAAGCCTAAGAGGTTTCTGAATAGGCTGATCCTTTTGGTCTTTGGCTTGAGTGTGGCCGATGACACCACCAGCACGCCGTGTATTTTGCTCTTTATCCTCTCAAGCCTTTTATCGCTAAAAGATAGATTCAGTGCTTCGGCAATGTCTTTCTCATCTAAGCCTATCAACAAGAACAGGTTGTCTATGTTTTTTGGGTTCTTGAGAACCGAGTCCACATCGTCCACAAACACGAAGCCGAAGTCTTTGGGTAAAATGCCAACGTTTCTCTGGAGGAATGTCTGGGTGGTGATAAGGATGTCAAAGTCGTGGCTCTCTATCGCCTTTTTTTCGCTCTTTTTACCGGTGTAAGCTATTATGCGTTTGTTGCAAAAGGAGGATATTCTCTCGTATACCTGCTTTACAAGGAGCTTTGTGGGGACCACTATGTAGCTTCTTCTGTTTGTAAAGGCTGCCATGACAATGCCAAAGGTGGTCTTTCCTATGCCGGTTGGCGCCTGGATGGCGAAGGAGCGCCTTAAAAACACTCTCTTTGCCCATGTAACTTGCAAAGACCAGGGCTTTTCTCCTACTACCTCTGTAAAAAAGTCAACAAACTGCTGGGTTAACTCTTTACACCTGCATATATCCTCCAGTTTCTTGAGGGTTTTCAGCTCTTTCAAGAGTGTGCATGGCTCTTTTTCTATTTCGGGAAGACACCTTTCGCAGCAAGAGCCAAAATTTAGCCTCGCATCGCCTATGTAACCGCTGCAGTTGGGGCAATAGTTGTCAAAGTACGCTATTGATTCCTTCAAGAGGGCACCCCTTGCACTTTGGATTCTTTTTAGTACACCACCTCTTTCCCACTTCCACCAAAAGGGCGTGGTACTCTTTGAACATCTGCACATCACACGGGAGATTGCTCATAAAGATGGATTGCAGTGTTTCATAGTCGCAATCCTCGTCTATGAGATTGTGCCTGAGAAGTATACGATAGGTGTACGCGTCAACTACAAAGATGGGCCTGTCAAAGGCATAAAGAAGGATTGAGTCGGCGGTTTCGGGACCCACCCCTTTTATGGACAACAGCTCTTCTCTGAGCCTTTCCGTTTCCATCTGGTTGAGGGAATCGATTCCCCCTATGTCTATCCACCACTTGCAGAACTCTATAAGGCGCCTTGCCTTTTGTCTGTAGAATCCAGAGGGTTTTATAAGTTCGCATAGCCTTTCTAAATCGCTGGACGCTATGGCCTCAGGGGTGAGCATTCCCTCCCGCTTGAGGTTGTTTATGGCCTTCTCAACATTCTTCCAGTTGGTGTTCTGGGTGAGTATTGCTCCAACGCATACCTCAAAGGGGGTTTCTGCAGGCCACCAGTGTTGGTGGCCCAGAGCGGAAAGCATCTGTTCGTACATCTTCTGCAGTGTATTGGCCAGGTACATCACACGCACAGCTTCAGAATCTCTTTTATGACGTTTACTGTGTAAAAGTCAGACATGCCCCACGTTACGGAGAGCATGTAGGCGTTTTCTGCTATTTTGTCTATCTCTTCCTCGGGAATGTTGGCCTCAGAAAGCCTCACGGGGCAGTTGAGTGACCTCAACCAGTTTTCAAAGGCCTCTATACCTTCGTCAATGGAGTTCTTGCCAAAGACGTTTCTGGCGAAATACTCAAGTTGCTCGCTTCTTTTCTCTTTCATGTACCTCATCCAGGCCGGGGTTACTATGGCCAGTCCAGCTCCGTGGGCTATGTCGTACAGTGCACTTAAGGAATGTTCTATCATGTGTGCGGGAAGGGTGAGATCCCCTGCTCCACACCACGTTATGCCGGAAAGCGCTAAGGAAGAGCACCACATGAGCTCTGCCCTTGCTTCGTAGTTTTCAGGCTCTTTTATGGCTACTGGAGCCCACTTCACAATGCTCTTCATAATGGTCTCCATTATGCCCCTTGGCACGTCGGCATCTATATCCTCAGCGTTGCAGTACACCTCCGATACGTGGGTGAAGGCGTCCACTGCACCGTATGCCGTCTGGTCTGCTGGAACGGTGAAGGTGAGTGTGGGATCTAAGAAGGATACCTTTGGAAAGAGAGGCTCTGCCCTGAAGCCAAACTTTGCCTTCTTCTCCTCGTTGGTTATCACTAATCCTGCGTTCATTTCCGAACCCGTTCCCGTAATGGTAAGAACGGTGACAATAGGTAGTGCGTCCTTGACCACCTCTTTTAACTCAAAGAAGTCCCACACGTCACACTCGGCCTTTGCACCTGCCGCTATGGCTTTTGCCTCATCTATCACGCTTCCTCCGCCCACGGCCAAGATCACATCCACCTTTTCCTTTTTGGCCTTTTCTACACCCTCTCTGGTGTGTGAAAGTATTGGATTGGGTTTCACCCCACCGTGCTCCACCACCTCAAGTCCCTGCTCTTTGAGCTGTTCCATAACCTTGTCGTACAGCCCAGTTCTTTTGATGCTGCCCATTCCATACACAAAGAAGACCTTCTTTCCGAATCTGGCCACCGTCCTCCCGAGCTTGTTCAAAACCCCCTTACCAAAGTGGATCGTAACGGGGTTGTAGTACCTGAAGTTCTTCATCACTCCCCTCCCGTTCCATCTATTTTTGTGAGCATTGCTTCCGTTTGGTGTAGAAGGTACCTCAGTAGCCTTCTCTTGTCTTCGTTGCTGAGGTTTTTACCTAAACCTTTCAGGAATCTGTCTATCTTTCCAAATTCCTTTACCAGGGAAGATCCGTCCCCTTTGTTTTGCTCCTTCTCCTCCTTCTGTTCTTTCAAGTAGCGTTCAAACCTTCTTCGGCTCAGTCCTTCACGCTCTATCTTGTTAAGTAGTTCCCGAGCCCACTGGTGGTTCCACTGCCCAGGTTTTCTATGTACCATCATGAGCCTTATGTGGGTGGCAGAGACAGAAGGGGTTTTCACAATGGCATCTTTTATATCCTGTGGCAGGGAGGCTATGAGGCAGTAAAGCAGCACAGTAGCAGGGGGGATGCCCACCATAACAGAGCACTCCTTGGCTATCTTGCTGTAGAGCTCAAGTTTTCCCTTGATCCTTTCGCTTTTGCTTCCGTGGAGGTAGTAAAAGGTGAGCCAGAGTTCATCCATATCGGGTGGGGAATCGGTTCCCCCTACCCTCTTCCACAGAAACTGGAAGTACTCCCATATACCGTTTGCCTTCTCAACGAGGTTTAGATCCTTTCTCTGGATGTTCTCTATCAGCTGAATGATCTTTAGCTTTTGTTCGTCTTTGAGTGCTACTACTATGGCGGGTATGGTGAACCAGCCCAATTTTTTAGCGGCGCGAAGCCTCCTCTCCCCCGCTATGAGCAGGTATCCGCCTTCTGGCTTTTTCGCAACCAAAATGGGCTGTAGAAGCCCGTGCTCTTTTAGGCTTTGGGCGAGGCTTTCTATGTCCTCTTCGCTGAACTCCCGGCGGATCTGGGGTTTCACCTCTATGTCTGCTGTTTTTATGAGCTGTGCCTTGGGAATGTCAATTTCGGTTTCAAAAGAAGGCATGTTGCTTTGGG
>JALWBK010000055.1 GCA_027037155.1 bacterium
GGTGGTAGTGGCGGGTGGTGAGGTGAAGGGCTACCTTGAGCTGCCCATCGGTGGGTTGATGTCGGACAGGAGTGTTAACTACGTTTCTTCCAAGCTAAAGGAGCTTAAGGCCATAGCCAGGGCTCTAGGAGCACACCAGGACAATCCCTTTATGGCATTATCTTTCCTTGCCCTTCCCGTCATTCCAAAGCTCAAGATAACGGACAAAGGACTTGTGGACGTTGAGAAGTTCTGCTTTGTGGATCTCTTTGCGGATTAACTTGCCTTCTTTCTTCTCTTTTGAAGTTCCATGTAGATGAGGATGGCTGAGATGGCAGCAGGGGTTACCCCTGGTATGCGGGATGCCTGCCCTATGGATACAGGCCTTACCTCCTTCAGCTTCTGACGTACCTCTGTGGAAAGCCCAGGGATTTCATCGTAGTTGATGTTTTCTGGGATGCGCTTTTCTTCCATGCGCTTAAACCGTTCCACCTGCTCCATCTGGCGCTTTATGTATCCCTCGTACTTTACCTCTATCTCCACCTCTTTCTTCACATACTCGGGGAGGTCTCTGCTTCCCGCTATGCGCTCTATGTCCTTGTAGGTGATTTCAGGCCTTTTCAGTAGCTGTGCCAGAGATACCGGTTCTCTGATGGGTGAGGAGTTCTTCTCTTTAAGCACGTTGTTGACTAACACTGTGGGCTTTGCCTTTTCTTTTTTCAATCGTTCTATCTCTTCGCGTATCAACTCCCGGTAGTGTCTCAGCTTCTCTATCTGCTTTTTGCTGATAAGCCCCAGCTCGTATCCTTTCTCCATGAGCCTCAGGGGGGCATTATCTTCCCTCAGAAGAAGTCTGTATTCGGCCCTTGATGTAAACATTCTGTACGGTTCGTTAGTGCCCTTAGTTACAAGGTCGTCTATAAGAACGCCGATGTAGGCTTCTGCTCTGCTGAGTACGAAGGGCTCTTTGCCCTGTATCTTTAAGGCGGCGTTGATTCCCGCTATGAGTCCTTGAGCAGCTGCTTCTTCATATCCAGAGGTACCGTTTATCTGTCCAGCGCAGTACAGTCCTTCAACCACCTTGGTTTCTAAGGTGTGTTTGAGCTGGGTGGGAAAGACAAAGTCGTACTCTATGGCGTACCCAGGCCTTATCATCTTTGCCCTTTCCAGTCCCTTAATGGTGCGGATGAACTTTATCTGGATATCTATGGGAAGTGAGGTAGGTATACCATTGGGGTATATCTCTACAGTGTCGTAGCCTTCTGGTTCAAGGAATATCTGGTGTCTCTTCTTCTCCGGAAACCTTGCCACCTTATCCTCTATGGAGGGACAGTAGCGGGGTCCTATGCCCTTTATAACGCCTGTGAAGAGGGGGGAGCGAGAGAATCCGGAACGTATAATCTCGTGGGTCTTCTCGTTGGTGTATGTGATCCAGCACGGCAACTGCCTGTTCGTTATTTTTTCGGTAAAGAAGGAGAAGGGCTTGGGTGGTTCATCTCCTGGTTGCACTTCAAGCTCGGAGAAGTCTATGGTGTTGGCATCCAGTCTGGGGGTAGTTCCGGTCTTCAGCCTGCCCAGTTTCAGCCCAAGCCTTTTGAGGCTTTCTGACAGCTTGTAGGCGGGAAAATCTCCCAATCTTCCTGCGGGAAAGTTGTTGAGCCCTATGTGTATCAGACCTTTGAGGAACGTACCAGTACAGAGAATAACGGCCTTTGTTCTGAACCTCAGCTCTATATTGGTGTCTACCGCCCAGACTCTACCGTTTTTAACATGTATTTCTTCAACCCTTGCCTGTAGTACATCTAAGTTTTCCTGCCTCTCCACCGCCTGCTTCATGTAGCTTCTATAGAGTTTTCTATCTATCTGGGCTCTGGAGGACTGAACGGCGGGTCCCTTTTTGGTGTTCAGAGTTCTGAACTGGATGCCCGCAAAGTCTGTGGCCTTTGCCATCTCACCGCCAAGGGCGTCTATCTCTTTTACAAGGTGTCCCTTTGCCAATCCTCCTATGGCCGGATTGCAGGAGGTCTGGCCTATCATGTCTGCGTTGATGGTGATCATCAGCGTTTTGCAGCCCATCCTTGCACAGGCAAGAGCCGCCTCTATCCCAGCGTGTCCTCCACCAACCACCACCACATCGTAATACTCGTCAAAGGTGAACATCTCTTCCTCCAATTAGAGAAGCACAGTTTTGATTTTCGCCCTCACAAGTCCCACCACGGCGTTACTAATGTACACTTCGTTGCTTTCAAGTAGCTGTTGGATGTGCAGCTTTTCTTCTTTAGCCTCTCTTCTTTCAATCAAGTACTCCCTGTAAACACCGGCAAGTATACCGCTTTCAAGCGGTGGAGTAAGAAGCTTACCTCCTCTTTTTACGTACACATTTGATATGGTTCCTTCGGCCACGCTGCCATCCCGATTAACTGTTATGATATCAAATAGATGGTGCTTTGTCTTGAGATGTTCAAGTTCTTTATACCAGGGCCTGTATGTGGTCTTGTGGTAGACGAGGGGTTCATCGGGAGTCACGTTTCGGTATGCTATTCCCACTGGTACTGGGTTTTCTATGGAGGTCATTGGGTTTGTTTCTACATGAACCTTTCCATCGGCGTCTATTAAAAGCCGAACCTTAAAACGATTTCCCTGTAGGTGCATCTTTAGCTCTTGTAGGATATGTTCAATCTCTATTTCTGGGAACGGAAAGTCAAAGTATAGGCAGCTTTTTCTCAAACGTTTGAGGTGCTTCTGAAGTAGTGGGAATCCCTTGCCGTCCTTTAGATAAAGCGTTCTTATGGCTACGTTGAAGGTGAAGTCTCCCGATGGGCTTATGTAGCCTATAGAGCCTGTGTACACGCCTCTTGGGCTCTTTTCGTACCTTTTGATGAGCTCCATGGTTTTAATCTTAGGTGCACCGGTTACGGAGCCTGAGGGAAACGTGGCTTTGATTATTTCTGCAAAAGATGTGGTATCTTTTAGCCTTCCAGTGATGGTGGAGGTCATCTGGAATAGGGTTTTGTACTTTTCCACGTTGAACATGCTCACAGAGTGATACCTTGGCTCACATATACGGTAAAGGTCGTTTCTTAGAAGATCCACTATCATCAGGTTTTCAGCACGGTCCTTTTCGTCTCTTTTTAAGGATTCGGCTCTTTTTACATCCTCTTCATACCATCTTCCCCGTGATATGGTGCCTTTAATAGGGCGTGTGGTGATCAGTTCTCTGTGTCTTTCTAAAAAGAGTTCAGGTGATAGGCTGATGATGGTGAAGGAATCGTCCTGTATGAAGGCTGAGTATGCCACAGGCTGGTTATCCCTCAGCTGTAGATAGATGTTTACAGGTGAGCCAGAATAGTTGAAGAAAAGCTTGAAGGTAAAATTGAGCTGATAGATGTCTCCCTTTTCTATGTGCTCTTTCACTTTGTTGATTTTCTGTATGTACTCCTCTTTAGAGAGTTCGTACTTGATGTTTTCAATGCTGTAGAATGTGTCGTTTCTGTATTGAAGCTTAAGGTGCTGGGATATGTGGGCCTTTTTGAATCCGACAAAATAGGCAACTGGTAGGTTAGGGGAATCAAATAGATTGAAGAGCTCTTTTTCCAGCAGATACCCGAACTCGTAGCTCATGAAGCCCACTATCCACAGCCCTTTGGAGGCGTGTTTTTCAATTAGGTTCAGGAACTCTGTGGGATTGTCGGATGCTGTGAAGATAAAGCGTTCCACGGGTTCTTCAAAGGTGAAGGAAAGCTTATTGGTGCTTTGTGGAGGCCACAGCGTTTCCAGTATGGCGATCATGGTGCGTTCTGGCTCTTGTTGTTGAGGGAGCCGGGCTTGAACTGCTTTTCCTCACCTTTCAAAAGCCTGTTTATGTTCTCTTTGTGTCTGTACACGATAAAGGCGGAAATTAGCAGTGTTATTAGGGCATTTTTGGCGTTCCCGGTTAGGGCAAACATCCACAGTGGCATGGAGAGGGCCGAGAGTATGGACGATAGAGAGACTATCCTTGATAAT
>JALWBK010000056.1:0-2380 GCA_027037155.1 bacterium
ATGCTGCATCCACCCATTGGCAAGAAGTATCCACAAAGCTGAGATATTGGAACCAAGAGCCACCAGCCATATAGCTATGCAGTGTAGTTTTGGAGATATTCTGTTCCATCCAAAGTGCCACACAGCAATGAAGGTGGACTCCAGAAAGAACGCCAAGGTAGCCTCAATGGCAAGAAGAGAACCAAAGACATCACCCACATACTCGGAATAGTACCGCCAGTTGGTGCCGAACTGGAACTCAAGGGTTATACCTGTTACCACTCCTAACGCAAAGTTGATGAGAAATAGCTTTCCCCAAAACTTAGCCGCCCTCTTGTAGTCCTCATCTCCCGTCTTCAGATACAGGGTCTCATAAATAGCGGTAAGAACAGAAAGGCCAAGGGTAAGTGGCACGAAGAAAAAATGAAAGATGGCGGTAACTGCAAACTGCAACCTGGATCCCAACAACACATCCATAGCCAACCTCCACAGTTAAAATTACTTCTTTAACTAAAGAAGTAAACTTTTAACCAAAAGTCAAGTCTTTGGAAAAGAAAATCGTAAAAGCCACAGAGCTACCAGCCCCAGGATCTTCTACACCTTCCTCTCCATCCCCTGCGTCTTCTACCACCCCTAAATCCACATCCCCTTTTGGGAACAACAAAACCATCGGCGGGCACCTCAAGACTTAGAGCCTGCACCGGACAAACCCTCACACAGCTCCCACAACCTGTACATAGACTATGGTTAACCTGAGCCTTTTTATTCACCACCCTAATAGCCTGGGTAGGACACATCTTTTCACACTTTCCACAACCAATACACCTTTCAACATCCACCCTAACCATGACAATCTACCTTCCAAACACGTTTCTCTTGTAGTAACCGGAATACAGTGCACCTACCGGATTGTGGGCAAGCACCCTGTCCTTCACCACAACGGTAGTCACCGGAGCTTCCGAGTAGCGGGTAAAGACTATATCGTGTCCCACACACAGGCCAACAATAAGGTTCAAGTCCGTCTTTTCCCTGTTCAAAAGCATAGCCTGACCTATAGAGTTGCAGATGGCCTCCTTTCTTTCAGGTTTTATCTTCTTAAAAGAGAGCTCTTCTTTCATTATGCCACCGTTCTTACAACACACAGAGGCCACCTCAAAGCCATACGACTCTAATATCTCCTGAAGGGCCTTCGCCTCTGCCATCATCCCAACGCAAAAGGCTATGCCTATCTTCCTGTATCCCATCCTTTTGGCAAACTCTACCACCTCATACACCCGACACCACTTCATATAACCATCGCTCTCTATGGAGGTGGCTACCTTAGAAATACGCAAACTATCAGAATCACTTTCAAACGCCTTTTTACTTGATTGGGCTATGCCAAAGCAGTCCTTTCCCTGGTAGCACTCAGGTCTATCACACTTAGCACATTTCATCTCTTTTCTCCCAAACGTTCAAGCAACCTATCAACAATCTCTCTGAAAGCCCCTGCAACTGGTGAATCAGGCGCTTGGGCAGTAACGATCTTTCCCGAATCTCCAGCCTCAACCACCCTTGGATCAAGAGGGATCCTGCCTAAGAAAGGCACATTGTACTGCTGAGCGGCCTTTTCTCCTCCTCCCTTTTTGAAGAGATCTACCTCCTTACCGCAATGGGGACACACAAACCCGCTCATATTTTCCACGATGCCAAGTACAGGAACTCCCACTTTTTTGGAAAAGTTTATGCTCTTTTTAGAATCCAACAGCGCCACATCCTGAGGCGTGGTCACTATAATGGAGCCGTCTATGTCTTTGATGAGCTGAGCTATACTAAGCGGCTCGTCACCGGTACCAGGTGGAAGATCCACAATAAGAAAGTCCAGATCACCCCAATTTACCTCACTCAAAAACTGCCTCAAAGCCGCCATCTTGAGAGGACCCCTCCAGATAACAGGCGTATCGGGACTGGAAATCAAAAAGCTCATGGACACCACCTTGAGGTTATCGCCTACCACAAGGGGCTCTATCCCCTCAGGGCCCACAAAAAGCTGTTTTCCCTCAAGCCCCAGCATTAAAGGCACATTGGGTCCATGTATATCTGCATCAAGAAGCCCAACCTTGTATCCCCTGCTTGCAAGCTCGTAGGCTATATTCACTGAAACTGTGGTCTTCCCCACTCCACCTTTGCCACTCATAACCATAATCTTGTGCCTGATTCTTGAAAGACGCTTCTTCAAAAGCTCTTCCTGATGTCTCCTCTGCTCATCTTGAGAACAGGTGGCAGCGTTGGGGCAAGAAGAGCACACCCTGTTGTTCTCTCTACACTCGGCCATTTTTACCTCCCTCTAAAAGCTTTTCCCAGATTTCTCTTATCAACTCCCCAGTAAAGGACTCCACCTCCACCTCCACCGGAGCCTTAC